>NZ_JBSMDE010000192.1:0-14613 GCF_056497305.1 Caldithrix sp.
AGACCGAGATAGCGGATTGGGATTTTGACCGGGTACGTAAACAGGCAGAAAACCAGTGGCGCCAGGCCTTAAGCCGGATTGAAGTGAGCGGCGGTACAGAAGAAACAAAAACCATTTTTTACACTGCTCTTTACCACACCATGATTGCCCCCAATCTGTTTATTGATGTGGATGGTCGGTACCGGGGTATGGATCGTAAGGTCCATCAAAGAAAAGACACCGATATTTACACTGTTTTTTCCCTCTGGGACACATTTCGGGCGGAGCATCCATTAATGAATATTTTGCAGCCCACGCGTACTCTGCACTGGATTAAGACCATGCTGGATCATTATGGAAAAAGCGGTCTATTGCCGGTTTGGGAATTGGCGGCCAGCGAAACAAACGTGATGATCGGCTATCATGCAGTGCCCGTGATCGTTGACGCCTATCTGAAAGGCATTGACGATTTTGATGTGCAAAAGGCTTTTGAAGCCATGAAGGCCAGCGCCATGCAGGATAAAAGCGATTTGAACTGGTATCGCAAGATAGGCTACATTCCTTATGACAAAGAGAAGGAGAGTGTTTCAAAAACCCTGGAATACGCTTATGATGACTGGTGTATTGCGCAAATGGCCAGGATGCTGGGGAAAAAGGAAGATTACCAATATTTTTCCAAACGGGCGATGAACTACAAAAATCTTTTCGATGCCCGGACGGGTTTCATGCGTCCAAAAGACAGTAAAGGAAACTGGCTTGAGCCCTTTGATCCTTACGCGGTGACAGACCATTACACCGAAGCCAACGCCTGGCAATACACCGTTTTTGTTCCGCACCGGGTGGAGGGATTGATCCAATTTATGGGAGGCAAGGCCTCTTTTATGGCCAAACTGGATTCATTGTTTGAGACCCGGAGCGAATTACGCGGCCGATTTCAGGCGGACATTTCCGGATTAATTGGCCAGTACGCTCAAGGAAATGAACCGAGTCATAATTTTGCCTATCTGTACAATTTTGCCGATGCCTGGCCGCGCACCCAACAACGTTTACGGCAGATTTACGACACCATGTACAAAGCCGCACCCGACGGTCTATCTGGTAATGAAGACTGCGGACAGATGTCGGCCTGGTATGTGTTCAGCGCCATGGGGTTTTATCCGGTTTGTCCGGGAAGTACTGAGTACGCCATAGGATTACCGCTTTTTGAAACGGTTAGGCTGCAATTGCCCAATGGTAAACAATTTACCATTAAAGCAAAACACAATGAGGTCGGGACTATTCCGTTTCGTAAAGCGATTTTAAACGGTAAACCATTACAAAAACCGTTTTTGAAACATAAGCAGTTAATACATGGAGGGGAATTGGTGTTCGAATAGGCAAAAATAATTTGCCAAATTGCACTCTGCAAAGTATTTTTGATTAGTGAAATTCACTAAAGGGCGATTCTACAATGGATAAAATTCAGGAAACCATCGAAACATGGTTTAAATTACATTCCGATAAACAGATCGAACAAGCCGATGCATTTTACTGGGAAAATATCTGGCCATTTGTGAAAGAAAAATTTCTAAAAGATTGTACGCAATACAGGCATAAATACGATATTTTAATCAGCCTGGTGGGTATGAGCCCCGAACCTATTATTTTAACCATTCTTGCCCTGAAACCGGCTGAAGTTAAATTCATCATTTCCCGGGAAACAAAAAAAATGCTGGACATTATTGTAGAAAAAGCCAATTTAAAACCGAGCCAGATTGAAACGGAAAAAGTAGATAGCTCTAACATAGAGGAAGTTTATTCCAGCATTCGTAAGTTTATTGGCCATTCGGACACAAGTCGGATTGCCATTGATATCTCAGGGGGTAAAAAGTCCATGGTAGGCGGAGCGGCTCAGGCGGCGGGCTATTTAGGGTGTGCCGTGTTTTACGTAGATTATCTCGATTACAAAAAAGACCTGAGAAAACCCGTTCCAGGAACCGAATATTTGAATTTGTTACGAAATCCCTATGAAATTTTTGGCGAATTGGAAATGGATCGCGCACTGGAACTGTACCGGGCTGGCGATTTTAGCGCCGCCGTGGAAGTTGTTTCCCGTTTGTTGACAAAGGCTCCGGAAATAAAAGAGGCCCGCATAAAAAAGGAGATCTTTGCCATGTACAAAGCCTGGGACACCTATCTGTTCGAGAAAGCATGGAAGCATGCCCACGAAGCCATTAATTGGATTGAAAAATACAAACTGTACGTGTGGTTGAAAGACAGTTTGGCAGAACAAAAGAAAATTCTACAAAAAATTTTAAATGAAGAAAGTCCATGGATTGTCCTCAACCATTATGCCATTGCAACGCAGTACGCTTCCAGACAAAAATACGATTTTGCGGTTCTATTGTTGTACCGGACGTTAGAACTGTTGACCACTTTACGCCTGAAAGAAAAGTATGGAATTGATGCCTCTGCTCCGGATTTTAGTCCATTTCCGGATTTGCTTGAAAAATACAATAAAAAAATAGGAGAAATTTACGGCAAAGGGGCTAAAAAACAGAATAGTTTACCGTTTAAAATTGGCTTAATGGCCGGCCTGACTTTGCTGAGCATTTTTGGGGATGCGATTGTAAAAAATGTTAATTTAAAACATTTAAGAGAACAGGCCGATAATCGAAATCAAGGGATTCTGGCGCATGGCTTGAAGCCCAATACGCCAAAGCAGTTCTATGCAATGGACAGCGCGTTTAAGCCCGTTATCAAACGTTTTTTGAAATCCTATTTTCCGCAGGATTCCTTTGATTCGCTTTTAGAGAAATTTCAACCGGTTGAATTAAATTAAAGCGAAATGGTTTTAATCAATGACCAGAAATATTGTAGTTACCGTTGCAGGTACCACACCCCAGATTATCACAGAGACCCTATATTACCTGCTCATAAAAGAAAAAATTAAAATTGATGAAATTTATGCGATTACAACGGAACCCGGAGAAAAATGCATCACGGATCAGATTATTGCTACTAATATGATTTTTAAGCTATATCGGGATTATGGATTATCGGTAACCAATTTGCCTACTTTAAAGATTGTCTGTTTGCTAAATGAAGATGGACAAAAATTAACGGATGTGCGTACTCTGGAAGACAATCGTCAGGCCGCTTCGCAAATTATAGATTTCATCCGTCATTTGAGCGCGCTGAAATCCACACGACTGCATTGCAGTATTGCCGGCGGGCGTAAAACCATGAGTAGTTACATGGCTCTGGCGCTCAATCTTTTTGGGCGTCCACAGGACAAATTATCACACGTCCTGGTTTATCCTGAAGAAGTAGAAAGCAATGCTTCGTTTTTTTATCCCGCTCCGGGCGATGAAATGATTCGCATCGACCTGGCCTACATCCCGTTTATTCGCCTGCGGGAAAAATTAGAAAAGTTGTTCGGTAATATGAACCATCTCACTTTTGAAGATTTAATGCGCATCTCGAATTCTGATTTACAGGAGCTGGAACGTTTAACCACCGCTACGCTCAAAAAAGAGGAGCAACTTTTGATCGTTCAATGGGGAGAAAAAACTTACAAAGTGAAATTTCAGCCGAAGTTATTTAGTATTTACCGCTTCCTTTTTGAAAAAGCTGAGTCTCAAATTATCGCAGATAATTCGGACTTGAAACAATTGTATGTTTCACAATATGGGCATGGAAAAGAGAATATTAAATTTGATAGTGAGACCATGAAAAAAGACATTTCCGATATTAACCGCCGGCTGCTTGTAAAACACCTACCTGAATTTTTGTACCTGTTACTGCAAATCAAAAATGACATCCAGTCTCAAATGGAAAAATATTTTATCCCTCTTTCTTTTAAAAATCGGCGCGTAGAGTAACTTTTTTCCCGAATTCGGGAGAAAAACCAAAGATTTCCCCTTTCTTGGAATCGGGCCAGAGCTTTTTTAATCTTGGCCAAAAATTGAAAGAGAGGAGGAACTATGGACATCACCTTGAGTAATCACGCCATAAAACAGATGCGTAAAAGGGGGATAACAGACACGATGATATTAGCCGCCTGGTATTTTGGCGAAAAATTTTACGGCAAAAAATCACTGTATTTGTTTTTAGGTAAACGTGCCCTGAAACGCGTATTCACAGACATTAAACCGGCAAATCCGGAAAAATGGGAAGGATTAACCCTGGTCTGTGATCCGCGTTCCAGGAAAATTATTACTGTTTTCAAAAATCGTAAATGGCCTAAAAAGATACGCTATGAATAAGTACGTCGAGTTCCTGGCCCTTTCCCCTCCCTGATTGAGATCATGATCAGGTTTCCGCTCGTCTGGTCATGATCTTTTACCCAATAGGAGAATGCAAATCAGATAGTGTTGCATTTAAAATTAAATATTTTGTAATTTGCTTTTGAATTTTAATCTTCTTCTGCGTTTGAAGACGATTTCTTTTCAGGAATTGATCGGTACTATTATTTTATTGTTTAATCAAGTATTAATAAAAATGGAGTATTTGTATGAGCTGGGCTTTGCGTTACCAGGAAATCGAGTTATTTTTACAATTCGAAAAGGCAATCATGTTTCAAACTCATCCTTTATTTTATTTTCGTTCCATGCTGGGACGGGAGTTGTTCCATTTAATTTGTCCTTTTAAAAAGAAAAATTGTGAAAGTTGTTCTCTGCGTTTTAAATGCGCCTATTCCTATATTTTTGAATCTCCTGTGACCCGTGACAATCCAGTTCTGTTTGGGCGTAATTTTGCCTCGCATCCGTTTGTAATGGACTGTGATGTCAAAGATGGTCAAAGCATCAAGCATTTGCGGCTAAAGATCAAACTTATTGAAAAAGCCATAGAATATATTCCGATCATTTTCTGGAGCTTTATTCAGGCTGGTAAAGAGGGCATCTTCAAAGCAAAGGTGCCCTTTGCGGTTGAGTCGGCTTTAATCAAGGAGCAGCAGGCCATTGATGGCAATCGATTGCGTTTACCGGAAGATCATCGGCGTTGGGTGCTGGATTCTGGTGATGGGAAAAGGTATGGCAAATTATTTATTGAGTTGCTTACGCCTCTGCGTTTTAAAAAAGGAGGCCGATATGCCGTTGAAATTCATTTTGACGAACTTGTGCAGGCTGCTCTGCGGCGCCTGGAGATATTAGTGGCCACCTATTCAGAAACTCCGTTTTCCAAATTAAGTTTTCCGGAGTTTGACATAACCTACGAAAACAGTCAGTTACAATGGAAAGAGTATCGAAGATGGTCGGCGCGGCAGCGAACTTTACTGAATTTAGGCGGATTGGTCGGAATGATGAAAGTGGAAGGTTGGTTTTCGGACACAGTCCTTTCCCTGTTACAGGGAGGCGAGTTGTTCCATGTGGGTAAAAACACCAGCTTTGGGCTGGGTAAAATAAATGTGACCTTTGTGGAAGGAGAAGGGAATGATTAAAGACATTGTTTTGGCCGGGTTGCTACACGATGTGGGTAAGTTAGCCGAGCGCGCTAAGCCTGAAGCATTTTCCAGCTGGAATCAGGCTGACCTGGCTCGCTTTCAATACCCGCACGCAGCAGCCACCGATCGTTTTTTAACTCAGTTTGTGCATTTTGAAGGGCGGCAGCCTCCGTGGTTTAACTATGCGGCCCTGCACCATAAACCATCGGATAGTGAACCCTATCAGTGGATGATTGCCGAGGCGGATCATTTGTCATCAGGTATGGAAAGAGCAACCTACGCAGCCGAAGATCGGGAGAGCGGCAAACAGGCTTACAAAACGGCTTTAAAACCGGTTACAGAATTCATTGCTCTGGAGCATGGTGAACCAATCGATGGGCAATTTTACCTGCCACTAAAAACTTTGCAGGTGGATGAAGCGGTTGTCTTTCCCCGAAAGCTGGAAGGAGAACTGGATTTACGACGGGACTATCGAGCACTGTTTGATTCATTTGGCGATGAATTTAGTCGGCTGCTGAAGTTTAACATCGAACATAAGATTGACACGCTTTACTTTTTGTTGCAAAAATATTTGTGGGCCGTACCTTCCACCTTGCGTAAGCAGGACTTTCCGGACGTCAGTCTGTTTGAACATCTAAAAACGACGGCTGCTCTGGCCAGTTGTCTGTTTCTGTATCACCGAGAAAATAACACAGAGTCCAATATTTCCGCAATCCGCAATCGTAGCCAGCAGAAATTTTTACTTTTTGCCGGGGATATTGGCGGCATCCAGAATTTCATCTACCAGATTTCTTCCAAAGGGGCTTATTCTTTACTGAAAGGCCGATCTTTTTACATCCAGATACTCAGCGACCTTGCCGCTTTGAGCATCATTCAAAAGATTGGTTTGACGCGCGTGAATATCATTTATTCCAGTGGAGGAAAATTTTATTTGCTGCTGCCCAATACCCCATCGGTTAAAGAGGCGCTTAAGCAGGTGACCGAGCAGATTAACGGCGATCTGTTTGACAAATTTGATGGCGAGCTCTTTTTACGCACGGGATGGGCCCCTGTGAGCGGAGAAGACCTGATGCTGGAAAACGACCGTTTAAGCGCCCGTTGGGGCACCGTGAATGCACAGCTAAATCGCCAGGCTCAGCAGCCTTTCATCTCCTTACTCCGCGAAACGGGACGGTTTAAGCGCATTTTTGGTCCTGCTGAATGGCAAATGGAAACCTGCGATGCCTGCCATGCAGAGACCAGAGAAGACGAATTGGTGAGAAGTAAAAACGATCTGCAACTTTGTCCGGTGTGTTACTATCTGGAAAATTTGGGTCAGCGGTTGAAGAGCGCCAGATATCTGGTGCTGGCCCGGAGCCTCAAGGCTCCGGAGAAACGCGACATCTTTTTGGGCACCAGCATCTTTTTACAGGACACGCTTGAAGAGGAGTGGTTAAGTAAACTCCAACAAGAGGACCTATTACTGCATTTGAATGAGACCGCTTACGAGGCGTTGTACAGCAGCGAACGATTCAAAAGCTTACTTGCCAGAGAGATGCAGGGCGCCGGAAGCGCAAGCGCCTTTCAGGTAGGCTTTCAATACTACGGCGGGACGCGGCGTCTGGATGCTACCTTTGATCAAATTGCGGAACGTGCAACCGGAAGTTTTAAGCGGCTGGCTATTTTACGCATGGATGTGGATAATCTGGGCAAGATTTTTAGCCAGGGATTGCGCCATTATCGTGTGAAACCCCGTTCAGCGAAAGCGGCGCAGCAGAATTTTTATTCGCTGGCCAGATTAACCACGCTGAGCGCCCAGTTAAATCTTTTCTTCAGCGGGTACCTGAATCGCCTGATGGATGACAATGAACAGAGCAAAGCGGCTATTGTGTACGCCGGCGGGGACGATTTGTTCATCGTAGGCGCCTGGGACGAAGTGATGGACAAAGCGCTGAAAATTCGTCAGAAATTTTCTGAGTTCACCTGCTTTAATCCCTGCTTCTCCATGTCGGGCGGCCTGGCGCTTAGCGGTGGAAAATTTCCCATCTACAAATCGGCTGAGTACGCCGGACAGGCAGAGGAGCAGGCAAAGGCCTTTGCTAATGGCCAGGGTAGCAAAAATGCCTTCAGCGCCCTGGGTAGCTGCTTAAGCTGGACCGAATGGCAAACCATAAACGAGTGGAAAGGGCAAATTCTACGGATGCTGTGGAATTCAGATAGGTCAACCTGGGATCGCGCCCTGATAAACCACTTGTGGCGCATTGTGGGTGAATACCAGGAGCGCTTTTTGATTTACCAGCAAAGGTCCCTGTCCGAAGCGCACATTCGTAAACTGGTGCGCCACGAGCGCTGGCTATGGCGTATGGTTTATGATTTAACACGCTTTAAAAAACGCAACGCAAACCTCAGCGGCCTGGTGGATGATTTGATCAATGAATTAGCCGGTGGAGAGCGTGAACAAGCCGGGCATAGGGCTTTTATCGAATTGTTACCCGCTTTAACCCAATGGGTCGATTATTTAACCAGATAAAATAAATAGGAGGCATGAACATCATGAATCAAATGAACTTCAATACCGAGTGGATTAAAATCGGTGGCGCCAGCAAAGATTTTGTTGAATTTGCCAACCGGTTTGGAAAAGAGTTGAAAGAGGGGAAGCTGACCAGCTCTCAGTTCAGAAATTTTTACAGCACACTGAAGACCATTGAAATGAAGGGCTTTAACGAGACAAAGACTAAATTTTATATGCTGAAACCGTTGCTGGCCTACGGACAGGCAAGGCAGGGCTCCAGGGGTTACCGGGCCTTTAAAGAGGTAATGGATCAATGCCTGGATTTTATTATGGATAGCGACAAGAGCGTGCAAGAAACCTATTTTAAGAATTTTTGCCGTATTGTTGAGGCTATTTTAGCCTATCACAAAGCGCATGGTGGTAATTAATTTAAAACTATGAAACAGGAGAGGAGATAAATCATGAATGAAACAAAAGCCACTTTAGTTAAAAAGATTTTTTTAAAGGGTAAAATTGAGGCGCTGAGCGGTTTGCACATTGGCGGTTCATCCCTGGGCATGTCCATTGGCGGGGCCGATTCGGTAGTCATTCGCAATCCGATGAATAATGAGCCTTTTATTCCCGGGTCTTCCTTGAAAGGCAAGATGCGTTCGCTGCTGGAAAAACTGGAAGGTAAAATGGAAATTAAAAATGGCGAGTACCTGCCTACCCGAGATATTAATCACCGAATTGGAAAAGTATTTGGCGTTTCGGCTGATAAGGAAAATCAATCGGCGCCCACGCGTTTGATCGTGCGCGACTGCCCGCTACGCAATGCCGAAGCCCTGGCCGCGGCTGAAAACACCGATATGCTATTTACGGAAATTAAGACAGAGGTGGTGATTGACCGCCTTTCTTCCAAAGCCAATCCCAGACAAATTGAACGCGTGCCGGCCGGCGCTGAATTTGAGCTGGAGATGGTGTTGAATGTGTACCATGATGACGATGAACGCGAACTGTTAGACACGGTGTTTGAGTCCTTAAAACTGGTACAGGACGACTATCTTGGGGGCAATGGGACGCGAGGTTATGGCAAGGTTAGCATTACCATTACTGAGTTGACCTTTAAAGACAGGGCCGCCTATCTGGAGCAGGGTTCGGCGCAGCCCTACACGACCATTGAAATCCCGGCTGAACTGAAAGGAGCCTGATCATGAAGTGGCCTGTTTATCGCCTGCGCTTCAAATCGCCTTTACACATTGGACAGGAAGGGATTGGCGCGGAGAAGATTGTGCCTTACATCCCTTCCGATACGTTGATGGGCGCCCTAACTTCGGCCCATGTTACCCTGGGCTTGCCTTTTGATTTTAAACAGCCGCCCTTTTTGATCAGTTCGGCTTTTCCCTTTGTGGCAGAGCACTACTTTTTTCCTGTGCCTATGGGCGGCCTGGATGGCCTGCTGAAACAAGCTGCAGAGCAGGATGAGTCTTTGATTAAAAAAATCAAAAAAGTCAGTTATCTGGAAATGAGTGTATTTGAACAGATTATTCTGGGGCAGACTCTGTCATTAAACATGCTGTCTGTTGCGGAAGGGCAAAGCGGATTTTTACTGAATCAAACCGCTCTGCAGGATCTGTTCCCGCTTTTTCGCATTTACGAAGTGCCGCGCATTACGATCAACCGCCTGCAAGACAGCGCAGCCGAGGGCCAGATCTTTTATTTTTCACAAATGGTTTTCCGCGAAGAAGCCGGGCTCTTTTTTATGGCGCGCTTTGCCAGTGAACAGGCGCAGGAGCGTATGGAGGCTGCATTGCGTTTGCTGGGCGATGAAGGACTGGGGGCGGATCGCACTGTGGGACGGGGGTTTTTTACCTTCGAAAAGGACGAAATTGAGTTGAATGTTCCTCAAAATTCCAACGCCTTTACTACGTTGTCGCTCTATTTTCCCAGAGCTGAGGAATTACCATTATTGCTGAATGATCAGTCCCGTTACCGTCTGGTTAAGCGCAAGGGCTATGCAGCGCATGTTCAGGTGCGCGGTAAACGTCGGGGAATGGTGCGCATGTTTGCCGAAGGTTCCCTGTTTGTGCAGCCTGTGCCGGAATCCACGCCGGGCGCCAATCCACGGGTCATTGAAAAAAATGCGGAAAAAGGGATTCCCTTCCATGTCTATCGATATGGGCAAGCCTTTACCATTCCGGTTCGATTTGTTGAGGAGGCAAGATGAAAATCCGTTTTAAATGTAGGATTAAGACCCTGACCCCATTGCATGTGGGTAGCGGGAAAAATTACATACGCGGGGCTGATTTTGATCTGAAAAACAATCTGCTCACAGTTATTGACAGCTATCGCCTGCAACAGGCTATTGAGAAGGCTGGGGAGAAAGTGCAAAAACGGTACATGGAAGAGCTGCAAAAAGAGAAGAGCAATCTACATGATTTTTTCAAAGATGTAGGCTGGAAGATCAGTGAATTTAGACGCTACGCTTTACCGCTGGACACCCCTTTTTTGTGGGAGATTAAAGGCCATATTAAAGATGGTTTTGGCCGGCCGCTTATTCCTGGCAGTTCCTTAAAAGGCGGTTTACGCACGGCTCTGTTGGCCTATCTGATCAAAAATGAGGCCGACCCACAGCGTTTACAACAGTTGCTCAATGCGGCGGCGGCCGACCGCAAAGCGCGCCATCCAGCTAAGGACATTGAGCGCTATGTGTTTGGCCCTGATGCCCAGAAAAACTGGATGCGCATTCTGCATGTGCCGGATGTAACCTTTGAGACCCGCGATTTGCAATTGTTTCAGGTAAAAATACTTTCTAAAACCAGCGGCGGTTACGGTTTTAAGCAATTAGGCAAAATGCGCAGAACACTCCCTGCAAATCAGGCCAGGCAAGCTACGAGCATTGTGCTGGAGGCGCTGGCAGGCGGGGTGGAATCGTCTGAGCTGAACCTTACTTTAGACGGCTTTTTGCTGCAACAGCCCCGTTTCCGGCCAACGGCGCTGGAATGGCCAGACGCCAAACAATTCTGGCCCATTGTCAACAACCACTTTGTTGAGCTGGCCAGAAAGGAGGCACGTTTCTTTGAAGAAGTGGGTTTTAGCGAAGTGGCCCATTTTTACAATCGCGTGATATTAAAAGAAAAGCGGGCTGCCAATGAGGTGTTGATGCGCATCAGCTGGGGCGGCGGCTGGCATTTTATGACCGGCGATTGGCTGAGTGAAGCGCAAAAGGAGCGCTTGCGTCCGATTATAGGCATTCGGCGTTACGTTGCGGTAGAAGATTTTCCTAAAACACGGCGCCTGGCGGTAGAAGGTGGACGTCCCTTGCTGCCCCTGGGCTGGATTGTATTAAGGGTGCAGGATGGTTAAGATCCCCCCTATTTCCCCCCTTTCAAAAAGGGGGGATTTAAGGGGGTATCCTAAAACAATTGATTTTTAATGAATGTGTTGTGAGTGGAGTTGTTGGTAGAAAGATCCCCCTTATTTCCCCCCTTTTAAAAAAGGGGGGATTAAAGGGGGGATCCTAAAACAAAGATTAAGCTTGATTATAGTGTTTTAAGTCGTTTATTTTAGTAGGATTACGATCCCCTTTCTTTTTACCATTGAGAAAAAATGGGGATTGAAGGGGAAAAATCTTGAAACAATTGATTTTGAATGAATGTGTTGTGAGTGGAGTTGTTGGTAGAAAGATCCCCCCTATTTCCCCCCTTTTAAAAAAGGGGGGATTAAAGGGGGATCCTAAAACAAAGATTAAGCTTGATTATAGTGTTTTAAGTCGTTTATTTTAGTAGGATTACGATCCCCTTTCTTTTTACCATTGAGAAAAAATGGGGATTGAAGGAGAAAAATCTTGAAACAATTGATTTTGAATGAATGTGTTGTGAGTGGAGTTGTTGGTAGAAAGATACCCCCTATTTCCCCCCTTTTAAAAAAGGGGGGATTCAAGGGGGGATCTTAAAACAAAGATTAAGCTTGATTATAGTGTTTTAAGTCGTTTATTTTAGTAGGATTACGATCCCCTTTCTTTTTACCATTGAGAAAAAATGGGGATTGAAGGGGAGGAATTAGTGGACTCCAACAAAGGGAAGAAGCTGTGTCCATTTATTTTGATCCAGCGTTTTTAAAGAGTCGTGGATTAATAACAACAGGTTACCATTTCCCTTACAATCCGAGACTCATTCCCCGAGCAAAAGAGATGCGCAAGAATCCAACAAAAGCAGAGAAGTTAATCTGGCAGAAGTGCTTCAGAAAATTTCCATTACGTATTTTGCGACAGCGAGTGATAGATAATTTCATTGTTGATTTTTATTGTCCGAAATTAAAGTTGGTGATCGAAATCGACGGTTCAATTCATGAAAAAGAAGAAAAAAAGATTCGAGATGAGGAGCGGAGCATCTTTTTACAATATTATGGCTTACGTGTAATACGATTTAAAAATGAAGAGGTACTAACCAACTGGCCTGCGGTGTGCAAGAAAGTTAAAAGTTTGATTCCGCCTGAATTGACAAATGGGGATGTTTCCGGATCCTGAAGGTACAGGAAGTTTGATTTTGGAAGATCCCCCCTGTTTCACCCTTTTCAAAAAAGGGGGGATTGAAGGGGGATCACGAAATTTTAGATGTTTTGTGATCAATTAAAAACATTAAAGGAGAACTACCAGATGCCCAGCGTGTATTTAGTGGCTGATCGGGCGCGCCTGTCGCGCCGAGGCCAGACGCTGGTGTTGCAATACGATGACAACACCAGTAAAACCATTTTCCCCTTTCGTACCGAGCAGATCGTTTTAATTGGCAATATCGATATTACCACTCCGGCCCTGAAATTGTTAATGCACCATCAAATCGACACGGTATTTTTAAATAAGAACGGTAAATTTAACGGCAAACTGACCTTCAATCGGGGCAAGAATGTACTGTTGCGTCTCCGGCAATTTCGTTTATTGGATGATGCGGCCTTTACTATAAAGATGGCCCGTTCCATAGCGCGCGGAAAAATTCGCAACCAGATTATGTACGCCCAGCGCATTAAGCGCCAGCGAAAGGTTCCGGAGGTGCGACAATCGATCGATCAGATGATCGTCCTTTATCAGAAAGCCCAGGAGGCCAGTTCGCTGGACAGTTTGCGAGGTCTGGAAGGGAGTGCAGCGCGACTGTATTTTTCCATTTACAAATATGCCTTTCTGGTTGATTGGGCGGACTTTCCCGGGCGCTCCATGCATCCCCCCAAAAGCAATGTAAATGCGGTGCTCAGTTTTTTGTACACTCTGATCATGAATCGTGTAGAAGCAGCGCTTGAGACGGAAGGGCTGGATCCTTATGTGAGTTTTTTCCATGCCATCAATTATGGTAAAGTGGGCCTGGCCTTTGACATGATGGAGGAATTTCGCGTTCCGCTTTCGGATATGTTGTGCGCGTCTTTGTTTAATCTTGGGGTACTGTCGAGCGAAGATTTCAGACAGGTTCATTTTAGCAGTGAAGATGATGAATTTCCACTGGAGATGACCATAGGCGAATCGGACGAGCCGGGGGAAGAAATCCCGCAGACCAGTGTCGGCGTTTTACTGAGCAAAGAGGGCTTGCGCAAGGTCATCGCACAGTTTGAGAAGCGATTGGAGTCGCAGATATTACATCCTTATGCGGAGCGTCGGATGAATTACAAACAAATCATCCGTTATCAGGCGCAGCATCTCAAACGTGTGATTAATGGAGAAGAGCAGTATTATCAACCATTTGAGATAAGATGATTTACTTAATATGCTACGACATAGCCAATGATAAGCGTTTAAGACGAGTAGCCCGATTTTTGGAACAACAGGGTTTACGTGTTCAGAAATCGTTTTTTCAGTGTGATATTGATGAAAAGCGGCTGGGGCACATACGGCGCGAAGTGCGTAAAATAATCGATGAAAAAGAGGATGGTTTTTTTATTTATCCTTTGTGCGATAAGTGTGCGCAGCATCCGTTAAGCGATGGAACAGGGGAATTATTAAAGCTGGAGCCTTACGAGATATTATGAGCCATTGGTTGGTAATTTATGACATACGCGATGTTAAGCGTTTGCGCCGTGTAGCGAAAGTAACGGAAAATTATGGCCTACGTGTACAGAAATCGGTATTTGAGTTAGAATGCAGTCGTAAAGAGATTGATCGTTTGCGGGCGGAACTACAAAAAATAATTGAAGAAGAGGATTACATTGTTTATTTTAACCTGTGCGAAGCGGATTGGCAGAAGCGGGAGAAATATGGTAAAGGCCGCTATGATGAAGAAGCCAACGACACGTACTACATTTACTGAACACGCTGTAAGAGAGTAAAATACAACAGGTTAAAGGCGATTTCGCCAAGCGATTGGAAAGCGTACAGGGCTTGTTTTACCGTTGCGGTTTGCGCTGAATGTGGAAGTTCTTTGAAAACAAGGGATTAGCTTTGAAGAAAAGCGAGGGCAGGGAGGGTAAGATAAGACATAAGGCATTAGAGGGCGATCGGTTTGCGCAAAAGGGAGGTATAGGCCTTGCTGGACGGGCGTTCCAGCGGCCGGCAGTCAGAAAGAAGAGACCTGCTCGAAGGGATTAAGACGGAACCTAACAAGCGCAGTTTAGAATAAAGCGCGGGGCAGTCAGAAAGAAGAGACCTGCTCGAAGGGATTAAGACCTACAAAATCTGGCGACCTAATTTTTAAATCTTTAAAATTGTCAGAAAGAACAGCCCTGCTCGAAGGGATTAAGACAAATCCTTAAAGAAAGG
>NZ_JBSMDE010000193.1:0-10269 GCF_056497305.1 Caldithrix sp.
TAAAATACTTCCTTCAAAACTTCTATCACGCATGGCGGGATGCGAAAATTTTTGTGCTGTGTGAGGGAGTAAAACCGTTTAATTGTTGATTTGTTGAATGGTTTATTTGTTGAATGGTATGATGTCCCGTCCCAGTGAATCGCAATTTCCGCTGCGTTCTAACCGGTTGTAGCTGCCAGACAATTAAGAAAATTTCACACACAAGCCTTCCCCCTCTCCCAGATTTTTATTCTGGGAGAGGGGGATCGAGGGGGTGAGGGCTAATTCGTGAAATGACTTCTGCTGTTGGAGGAGTAAAGTTAAGAGTATATGAGTGTAAGAGTTAAAGAGTTCTGGGCAACGGCCTATCATATTTTAAAAAAGTTTTTTGGTTTCGGCTTTGCTGCCTTAGATCATTTGAAGTAAGTATTTTAAAGGCGAACAACACTGGCCAACGATACGTCACGCCCCAAAAGTTGTTGTACATTCGTTAAAAATAAGAAACGCCGATCGTATTTGATCGGCGTTTATTCGGTAAATTTAACGAGTTAAAGTCATCTTTTTACTCATTGACTTTCCGTCAATGGTAAGCCGATAAACATAAGTGCCAGAACTCACGGGATTTCCGGACTGATTAATTCCGGTCCATTGAAAATGGTAATTTCCGGCGTGTTGTAAACCATTTTGTAAGGTGTAAATTTTACGTCCCAGCATGTCGAATATTTCCAGTTGTACGTTTGCCGTACGTGGCAAAGTGTAACTGATTTGCGTTTCTGGATTAAATGGGTTTGGATAATTTTGATTAAGACTTACGCTGTTTGGGAGCAAAGAAGAAGTCGGATCGTCGATGGCAGTAGCGCCGGAGTACTCCAGCATGATTAACGTTGGTTTGTCAAAAGCCAGCGAGGCTGAAGACACAATAAGGTCTCCGCGGCCGTCTTTATCGACGTCTCCCGGAAAAAGTTTAACCAGTCGTAAAATTCCTTGATCCGTGCCGGGCGTAATATCGTCGGTAGTATCGTCCATAAAAATGGTGTAAAAGTTAAAACTGGCGGGATCTAACGGATTGTTGCCTACATATTCCCAGTCGTAAACGGCTTCGTTGTAATTCCCTGCCAGATAAAGATCGGGGTTTTGATCGTCATCCAGATCGGCAGAGGCAATTTGTCGTAATCCGCCGTCAAAATAACCGAAATAGTGAAAGTCGTTAAAATTAATTTTGCTCACATCGCCGCTGTCGCTAATGGCCCAGAAAGTTCCCCCACTGGTGGTGGCGTACATTTCATTAAATTGATTGCCGTCAAAATTAGCCGCAACCAGACCTTGATTCGAAAATTCATCATTTAAACTCACATAAAAGGCAGTCTGTAAAGCATACTCGTCTTCTTTGCCGGTATTTTCGTAAACGATCATCCGATAGTAATCCCAGGCCACGGTCCAGATTTCCATGCGTTTATCCTGATCCAGATCGGTAACATAAATGGTGTAACCGCTCCAGCCGGTGGTAAGCGAATCGTGCATTTCAATGTGCCAGGAAGGCAGGGCGAAACTTTTGTTTTGCAATTCAAATACCATTAAATGGCTGGTACCGGCGCTTCCCCAGGGACCATCCATGACCGATACAATAACTTCCTGATTATCATCACTATCGATGTTGGCGGCAACAATCTGCCCTGCCTCCCATACGCCGTGCTTTAGTCCCAGATCCCAGGTAGCGGTGGGAGTTATAGGGAAAGCGCTCGAATCCGGGTCCCATTCAAAGATTTGCAGGCCGTCTGTACCCGCCGGGGCGTCGCAAAGGACAATAATCTCTGGATTACCGTCCGAATCCAGATCGCCAACCGTTACTGAAGAAAAATTGTCAACC
The DNA here is from genome assembly GCF_056497305.1 of Caldithrix sp. NCBI lineage: Bacteria > Pseudomonadati > Calditrichota > Calditrichia > Calditrichales > Calditrichaceae > Caldithrix > Caldithrix sp. The sequence continues at coordinate 1,847 of NZ_JBSMDE010000193.1, forward strand.
GCTGTATCCAGCTCGGCAAAATGGTACCACCATAAAAGATCGATGGTATTGTCTGCAGAAGCTTCGTAATGATACACTCCATTTAAAAAACCACCGCTCCAGGAACTGGATGCCACAAAATCGGAATACCCATCATTATCAAAATCGAAGGGGCCAACCATATTCCACAAAGGTCCGCTCGGAAAAAAGGCACCTTCTGCCCAGCTAAGATTTTGCCAGACTTTCTCAAATTTGTTTTCGTGATCTTGAGCCTGCAGGCTGGTAAATGCCATCGCCAGCAAAACCACGAATAGAACCAGAAAACGTATCAATGGTCTCATGAATAAACCTCCTTTGGTTTAATTGAGTAGGTCTGCTAAAACAATATAATGGTACAAACTGTAATTTGTCAAAAAAAAATTAAAATTAATTAAAAAAACTAAATAAAGTTAATAAAAATCTTGCGCACAACGCATTCGCTTCTTATCTTAAAACAGAGTCATGAGGAAAAAAATTGCAGGTTGTATGAAAAATTTTCGTTTTTACCTAGCTACTGAAATATTATTTTTAGTTTTATTCCATTCCCTTTGGGCGGGCATAACCGGAAAGATTGTTGGCCGGGTCATCGATCAAAAGAACCATGAACCGCTGGCCGGTGTGAATATTCAGGTGGAGGGAACACGATTAGGCGCCGCCAGCGATGTTGATGGGTACTACATGATCATCAATGTACCGGTAGGAACTTATCAACTGGTGGCCAGCATGGTGGGTTACCATAGTGTTAAAAAAACCGGGGTTCAGGTTTCCAGTAATTACACCACAGTGGTTAATTTTTCGCTGCCTGTGGCTGTGCTTCAAACCGACGAAACCATTGAGGTTACCGCCAGGCGGCCTCTGGTTCGTCGCGATCAGACTTCGAGTGTGGCAGAATTTACCGGTGACGAAATTCGAGAATTGCCAGTGGAAGATTATTACGATGTTATCAAATTGCAGGCTGGGGTTACCGTTGGCAGTGATGGCGCCCTGCACGTTCGAGGCGGACGTTCGGGTGAGGTTACCTACATTGTAGATGGGGTTTCGGTAATGGATGAGTATTCCGGATTACCATCGGTGGCTGTGGAAAACAATGCCATTCAAGAAATCAGTCTGGTTAGCGGCGCTTTTAATGCCGAATATGGCAAGGCCATGTCCGGGGTAATCAATATTGTTACGCGCGAAGGCGGTGAACACTGGACCGTTACAGCCGACGCATATTCAGGCGACTATGTAAGCGCACACAACAATGTTTTTTACAACATCAATACCGTCAACCCTTTATCCGTAAAAAATATTCAACTGGATGCCGGTGGCCCACTACCGGCCGATATTCGAGTATTTGCCTCCATGCGTTACTACTACAATGAGGGCTGGTTGTACGGTCGGCGTGACTTTTTGCCTTCTGATTCAACCGATTTAAACAGCGAAAATCCCGCAGACTGGTACATTCGTCAAAGCGGCGACAGCGCTGCGGTTCCCATGAATGATATGGAACGGATTAGTTACAACCTGAAAGTGTCGCGCCGCTTTGGCCCGCTTAAACTTTCTTACAAAGTTCTGTGGAACACGGCGGATTACAGCGAATATTTACACAAATTTAAATACACACCGGATGGAAATTACAAACAGGAACAACGCGGCATGGCGCATACCCTGCGGCTTAATTATGCCATGGGGAAATCCATGTTTGGGGATTTTAACCTGGGCTATCGGAGTAACCGGTATCGTTATTCCGTGTTTAAAAATCCTTTGGATCCGCGTTACGTCCATCCCAATCATTTAAACATTCCAGAATATCGGTTTTACACAGGTGGAACAGGCATGTATTACCTGAACCGGCGTTCCGAAACCTTCTCGTTAAACGCCAGTGTTAGCTGGCAGGCCACACCTGTCCATCTCTTTAAAGCTGGATTTGAATTGGAGCAGCACCAGTTGTATCTGCGTGAATTTTTCATTCGTGCGGCGCGCGATGCCAATGGCCTTGAAATTAGACCTTTTCAACCTGAGGTCCCCCCAACCAGTGATCTGGGCAGTAATGCATACAATCGTAAACCGCTGGAATTTTCATTTTATTTGCAAGATAAAATAGAGATGCAATCGGTGGTGCTTAATGTTGGAGTGCGTTACGATTATTTTGACGCAAAGGCTGAAAATCCGCTGAATCCTGGTAATCCCAGGAATGGCCCCAAGTACAGAGTTAAATCAAAATCGAAACTGAGCCCACGGTTGGGAATAGCTTATCCGTTGACCGCCACTGGGATTTTACATTTTTCTTTTGGCCAGTTTTTTCAGATGCCGCCATTCCAGTATCTTTACACTAATCCAGGATTTAAAGTCGCGCCGGGCGCATTGCGAACCACCATGGGAAATGCCGATCTCAATCCACAGGAAACAACTATCTACGAACTTGGTTTCCAACAACAATTTAGTGAAAATATCGCCGGCGATTTTACTCTGTACGTTAAAGATATTCGCAATTTAATTGGGCAGGAATTTTTTAGACTGGACAATGATGTAAGTAGCAAATACGTGCGTTACACAAATCGTGATTACGGTCGTGTTAATGGGCTGTCTGTATTTATTGAAAAACGCATGACCGGTTTTTGGGGCGCCACCTTGAATTACACCTATCAAATTGCGCGAGGGAACGCTTCGGATCCTAATACGCTGTTTTACGATTTGCTGGCCAATCCGCCGCGCGAACCGACCAAAAAAATTGTGTACCTAAACTGGGATCAACGTCATACGATTAACGGAACTTTTGTGGTAGGAAAACCTGGCCGTTGGTCGGTAAGTTTGATTGGTACCTTTGGCAGCGGTTTTCCCTACACCCCGGCTTTCCAAAATCAGCGTGTTTCGTTTGAAAATTCCGCACGCAAGCCCACCACAATTAATTTTGACTTAAAAGCTTCCTATGGTTTCAGTTTAAAAGGAAAACAACTTTCACTTTACCTTTTGATTTACAATTTGTTTGACCGTTTAAATGAAAAATATGTTTACGAAGATACTGGTCGCGCCGGTTACACCTTACAGGGGCAATTTGTAGGCAATACCGGGCTCTATTCCAAGCAGGACTATTTTAACCGTCCGGATTTTTATTCTGAGCCAAGGCGCATTGTGGTTGGCATACGTTTGCAAAGTTTTTGAAAAAAGATTAGCGGAGAATCATAAAAATTATGTTCAAACACAATTTAAAAAACACAGTACCGGTTATTTACTTGTTGCTTGTTACTCTGATTTTACAGAGTCGAGCGCAACAAAAGAACGCCCGGGCTTTTTTTGATCAACGTCCGCAATATTTGTTAAAAAACCAGGGGCAACAAGACCGCCGGCAGGGCATCCACAGTGGCAATCTTATCCGAACTTTGTTTTACAATTACGGAACCATTGGTTACCCGTACACCACGCCTGCTGTGGAATGGCCCAAGGGAAGCAATCACAATTACATTTTTGAATTTGGCGTAATTGCCGCAGCCGAGGTGATTGACATTTACGGCGACACCATTCACATTGTTGACGATGGGATTATTGGTGGAATAGCCGGCGAAGGGGGCGACGTTTCGCCCGCCGGCGAGGTCTGGGGCTGGCAACCGCTACCAGGTTACGCGGCTGAAGGACAGAACGGGATAGCCATGAGCGATAAACCGTTTACCTGGCCGGAAAAATGGCCCAACCGTCCAGATGACTGGGCTGGTAAATGGATTGGTGAATATGGTAAGGGGCTGGCCATTGCCGATCAGGAAAGTTACTACGTGATGGACGATCGAGACAATAAAGAGTTTGCCTACATTCCAGACGAAAACGATTCCACCCGTGGTGGGCTGGGATTACAGGTGGAGGTCCGCGGCTACCAGTGGGCGCACACCCTGGCCGAAGATTGTATTTTCTGGGTTTACGAAATTACAAACACCGGAACGAAAGATTTAAAAAAAGTGGTATTTGGAATGTACGGTGACGCGGATGTTGGGGGCGCAGAAGACTGGAACGATGATGACTCGTATTTTGATATCTGGCGAGATATGGTTTTTCAATGGGATCACGATAATCGCGGCATCTGGGGCGGTGCGGTTGGCTATTTTGGTTTTAAATATCTGGAAAGTCCCGGCAATCCCTTTAATGGAATCGACGACGATGGCGATGGAATGGTGGATGAACGCCGCGATGATGGTATTGACAATGACGGGGATTGGCGACCGGAGCGGGACGATGTGGGAATGGACGGACTTCCCGATACCAAGGATCCTGGTGAAGGCGATGGTGTTCCCACCCCGGGCGAACCCAATTTTGACGAAACCGATATTGACGAGTCAGATCAAATCGGGTTAACCAGTTTTAATTCCTTTGTCTGGCCCAGTGTGCGCGTTTCGGACGACGAAGAAATGTGGCGTCGTCTAACGCCCGGTAGTTTTCCGCAGCCCGCTCAAAACGTGGACATTGTTTTTCTTTACGGTTCCGGCTATTTCCCATTAAAAGCCGGACAAACACAGCGTTTTTCTATTGCGCTGCTTTTGGGCGAAGACGAAGAAGACCTGTTGCGTAATGCAGACGTGGTACAAAAAATTTACAATGCCAATTACCATTTTGCCAAAGCGCCCGATAAACCCACCGTAACCGCTGTGCCGGGCGACGGTCGGGTAACTCTTTATTGGGATCACAAAGCCGAATGGTCATATGACCCCATCTCCGGAGAAGATTTTGAAGGTTATCGCATTTACAGGGCCACCGATCCAGGATTCAATGAAGCGCGGACCATCACCGATGGGCAGGGAAATTTAACCCTGTTTGAACCAGTGGCGCAATTTGACTTAAAAAATGGAATTAAAGGCTACCAGCCTCTGGATTATAATGGCATTAAATATTACCTGGGCAACGATTCCGGATTGCGGCACACCTGGACCGATACCAACGTGGTAAATGGGGTTACTTACTACTACGCCGTGGTTTCCTACGATCGAGGCGACACCCTGGCCTTAATTCCGCCCACCGAATGTACAAAAGTGATTGACATCGACGAAGCAGGTAATTTAAAAACCGATGTTAACACCGTCATTGTTACGCCAACCGCTCCGCCGCCCGATTTTGAGCCACCTGCAATTGCTCAGCCGGTTGAACGTATTCAGGGGGTGGGGACTGGCGATGTTAAACCGGTAATTATCGATCCTTTCCGCGTAAAAGATGGCGCCATTTACGAGGTCGTTTTTAGCGATACCCTAGATAATCATCTGGCCTATCAGGTGCGCGAGGTTACCGGTGGGCAAACGGTAATCAAAATAAAAAAATCGTTCCTTTTTAATAACGAAGAGGGCAATCCGGTTTTTGACGGAATCCATCTTTTTGTCCGGTCCGATTCGTTGCAGCACGATGTAGAACGCTCTGGCTGGATTAATGGCCACAGTAATTATCCATTTGAAATCGGACTGTTTCATAATGGTACGCCCTTCCCGGCCGATTACGAAATTCGTTTTGGTACCGAAAGAACCGACGATGTGTTTGGAATTAGCGTACCTTTCGAAGTCTGGAACGTTACGCTTGACCAACCGGCCCGCTTTGGTTTGATTGATAATGATAACAACGGTGTCTGGTCGCCTGGCGACGATATTGTGCTTTTAATTGGCCAGAGCGGAGTTAATCCTTCTTGGCGCGTGCGGTTTATTTTACCATCAGACAGCTCGGAGACCATTCCCCCGCAAAGCGGAGATGTATTTTTCTTTGCCACTAAAAAACCATTTGCCAGCGGGGATGTTTTCCGTTTTGGAACCAGAGGCCCATCGGTCAAAAAACAGGCAGGTGCGTCCCTGCTGGACCAGATTGTGGTGGTGCCCAATCCTTACGTGGCAACCAATATTCTGGAACCGGCCAATCGACAATTAAATGGACGTGGACAGCGAAGGATCGATTTTATTAACGTGCCCACCAACGCTACAATTCGCATCTTTACTGTGACAGGTCAATTGGTTCAAACCCTGTACAGCTCCGGAGCCCTAAGCTCCGGAACGGTTAGCTGGAATCTGTTGACCAAAGATAATGCCGAAGCAGCTTACGGAGTTTATATTTATCAGGTGGATGCGCCAGGCATTGGCAAAAAAATTGGGAAATTTGCACTCATTAAATGAGAGTTAGAATATGTCAGGTAAAAACATTTTTACCCTTTTACTTCTGCTAATTGGTTTGTCGCCGGTGGTTTTATTTGCGCAAGGGGGGCGCGTGTCCAATTCCGGCACAGTGGCTGCGCCGTTTTTAACCATTTCGTTGGATGCGCGGGGCGCTTCCATGGGTAATGCGGCTACGGCCTTAGAAGGTGGAATTCAAAATGTCATCTGGAACCCGGCGGCCATTACCGGTAAAAACAATTCGTTCTTTATTTCCCATTCCGATTGGCTGGCCGATATTACTATCGACCAGGCTGGCATTGCTTTTAACCTTGGCGCTCTGGGCACCCTTGGGGCTTTTATTACCACCTTGAACTATGGCGAAATGCCCGTGCGTACCGTCATTAAACCGCAAGGTACGGGCGAAAAATTTGATGCCGTGGATTTCAGTCTGGCCGGTTATTTTGCCCGGCCTTTAACCAATCGCTTGACTTTAGGCGTGGGCATTAAATACATCTACCAGCGCATCTGGCACTCCAGAAGTAGCTCCGTGGCTTTTGATATTGGGACCCTGTTTAAGAGTCCAATTTTGGGTATTGATTTTGGCGTTAACATCAGCAATTTTGGCGCAGATATGCGCCTTTCTGGACGCGATGCCCGCGTGTTTCATGATATTGATCCGGTAATGACTGGAAATAACGATCGCATTCCGGCACAGCTTGAACTGGATGCCTGGCCCTTACCCCTATTATTGCGCGTCGGAATTCAAAGAAAATTTGTGGTGAATCCATTGCACACGTTTTTATTGGCAGCAGATGCCTACTACCCTCAAGACAATTACGGCAGCCTGAATTTGGGTATGGAATATGGTTTTAAAAAGATGTTCTTTTTGCGCACGGGCTATCGCGGTTTGTTTTTAAAAGAAGAAGGCGGGCCAACAGGCGGTTTTGGATTCGCTTTTCGCACAAAACAAATTTTCTGGAATTTTGATGTTGCCTTTGCTGATTACGGATACTTACAGAATATTACCATCTTCAGTCTTGCCATTCACTGGTAGCGAGGGAAAAGTGGCTACAAATTTCTTTAAACAGCTTGCAATCTGTAATCTGTGTGTTGTGTTGTTCATCGTGTTTTCCTGTAAACGGTACGCGCCCAAAGCCGATCCTGACACGGTGGTTTATGCTCTTTACGAAGATATTAAAGACTGGGATCCCGCGTCCGCGTATTCTCTTGAAGTAATGGCCCTTGGCAACATTTACGAACCTTTGCACTGGTACCAGCCCGACAGCGCTGGCAATTATTCATTCCGACCGGCCCTGGCCCTGGGCTACCAGAAAAGCGAAGATGGATTAACCTGGACCTTTCATTTAAGGACAGGTGTGGTGTTTCATGATGGCACGCCATTTACTGCGCTGGCCGTTAAAAAATCCATTGAACGCGTAAAACGGTTTGGTCGGGGGGCAGCCTACATCTGGAAAAGCGTGGAAAAAATTTTGACACCTAACGACTCCACAGTTGTGTTTAAACTTTCCGAACCCGCGCCAATCGATTTGATCGCTGCTTCGCAGTACGCCTCGTGGATTTTGTCGCCGGCAATTGCCGATTGTACAGAAAGCTATTTTCGTAAAGGACATGCCAGTGGTACGGGACCTTACCGTCTAAAAACATGGAAACCAAACGATTACGTTGAACTTCAGAAATTTGATGCTTACTGGGGAGGCTGGGAAAAAAAACATTTTAACCGTGTGTTATTAAAAATAGTCACCGAATCGTCCACCCGTATTCAAATGATCCGGCGGGGCGATCTGGATTTTGCGGGATTGATTCCGGCCGAAAATATTGCGGCTATGCACCATAATCCCGATCTGGAAGTGAAAATTGTTCCCAGCTGGCGTAACATGATGTTTTTGTTGAATACTTCCAGACCGCCGTTGAACAATCTTTACGTTCGAAAAGCCATTCAATACGCCTTTAACTATCGGGCTGCAGTTGAGTACATTCTTGAAGGAATGGCTACTCGAGCCATAGCCCCTGTTCCTAAAAATATGTGGGGGTGCGCAACCGATCTGCCTCAACCGGAATTTGATCTTGAAAAAGCAAAAAACTTTCTTGCCCGGAGCGGGATCGATCTAAATAAGGTAAAACTTCAATTGTCCTACGTTTCATCGGTAGATGTCTATGAAAAATGCGCGCTAATGCTGCAAAACAATTTGCAGAAAATAGGTTTGAAGGTAGAACTGGAACCTGGGCCATGGAATATTATCTGGGAAAAAGCAAAAAAACAACGAACAGCGCCTCACATAATTTCCATGACCTGGT
>NZ_JBSMDE010000194.1:0-72452 GCF_056497305.1 Caldithrix sp.
TTTTAGGGAGGACGTGTTGAAGAATTGGTTTAAATTATTTCTGCGAATATCTGCTAAATCTGCGCGAAATATAATTGTGATTAAAACAGTTTCTATCACTTTTGGTTGCGGCTATGCTGCCTTAGAACACCTCCCTTAAAACTTCTAAGCTTTCCTCCATTTTTTCTTAAACCTTTTATCCCCCAAAATCGTTTATTTAAATAGGTCAAACATCGAAAATTTGGAATTGAAAATTTTATTTTGTACACTATTGAGTCATTAAATTCATATATTAGAGAGGTTGGCGATAGATGGCCCCTTTAAAAAAATTTGCCCTTTTACTCTTCCTGCTTTTATTGCCTTTTCAAAGCATTGCTCAAATTTCAGATTACGACATCCTTGTACGCGAAGCGCGAGATTTGATCGAAAATTACTATTGGAAAGATGCTGAAATAGTTCTGCGTAAAGCTATTAAACTCGATAATAAACGCACAGAAGCCTATCTGGAACTGGGAAAATTATTGTTACTGCAACGCAAATGGCACGATGCTAAACCCTACCTGAACATGGTCATTAAAGCCGATGAAAACAACATCGAAGCCCATTACCAGATGGCCATTGCAGATCGGCAGGATGCTATTGGACGGGACCAGATATGGAAACGAATCATGTGGCGCAATTCCAAAAAGCACTTTCTCAAAGTCATTGAACTCGATTCCACTTACAAGGAAGTCTTTACAGAATTTGCCCATCTAAAATTACAACAAGAAGAATATGAAGACGCCATCAATCTTTGTTTACGTCAACTCCGCATCAAACCTCATGCGCCTAAGGCGCGATACGATATTTTCGGATTCTACGATTCATTCCTCTATCACGGAGGGGAAACAGCTATCATTCAAACACGCAATAAGGATGAATATCAGATCCAATGGCTAAAAAAACGAAATGGCCCTTATGACCAATACTTTCTCGGTGAAAAATACCGCCGTCTGGGACACTTTAATCGGGCCGATTCCATATTTTATGCTCTTCTAAAACGCCCATTACCCTTCCCCAAAATCCCTATTTACCTCTCTCTGGTACGCCTCTATTACCAGACCGATCGTCCCAAAATAGCTGAAAAAACCTACTGGCAGGCCATTGACCGTCTCAAGCATTTCTGGGAAATGCGCTTTGTGTTCGATGATATTAAATACATCATGACCGATAAAGACTTGCAAAAACGTTTTAAATCATTAAAAGCTGTCAAGGATTTTTATCACCGCTTCTGGAATAAACACAATCCATTAGGCAGCCTGCCTTACAATCCCCGTCTTGCCGAACATTACCGTCGATTAATCAAGGCCGAAAAAGACTTTGTCTATGATCGGGTGCGCCTAACCATCAATAACCCCGATCGCCTGGGCATTCTCAAATTACCACAGGTTGTTTTACGCAACACCAAGTTTAACGATAAAGGTCTGGTTTACATTCGCTACGGCGAACCGGATGACAGAGCCGTCTCATTAAGCGACGGCATGGTCTCCAATGAGTCCTGGCTTTATTACCCCACAGCTTACAACCCAAAACTGATCTTTCATTTTGAAATTTCCGAACACGCTCCACCCGGGGACTGGCGCCTGGTGCCCGTGCCTTCAGATCGGGGCATGCTGGAATCGCGCCTGGGATGGGACCCAACCTTAGACCGTTACCTCTTTGCCAATAATGAATTAGAGGCCCGCTCTGTACTGCATGAATTACGCATGCAGGCCGAGAATACTATCCCAAAAGCCATGGAAAGAGAACGCCCAACCTGGAGCGATACTCTCAAACCAATTTCCATGAACTTAATGTCTGCTCGTTTCCGTTCCCCCAACCTGAAAAATGACTACCTGGTCTGGGTTAGTATTGATCTTAACTCCCTCGACCGACTCAATACCACCGAAGACACCATCTACCTGGAAACCGGATTGGCTGTTTACGATTCAACCTGGGCCCAGTTAAAACGCTTCTTAAAAAATGTTCCTGTGGCTCTTCAGGACACGCTCCATGTCTTTCGCAATAAATACATCATTCCATACACATTCGAAACTGATCAATGCAAATTGTATCTGTCAACCCATGTGCGCAGCTCTCATGGCAATCAACTGGGCGGCTTCCGCTTCGCACTACAATCCGAACCATTTAGCCCTGACCAACTAAGCATCAGTGATCTGGTTCTGGGACGCAAAGTTGAACCCTCCACTTCAAAATCACCATTTGTATTTCATCACATGTTCATCGAACCCAACACCAGCTTTAAATTTGAACGTTCACAACTGGTCTATCTGTATTTCGAGCTGTACAATTTGTCCATGAAAAACGGCCAGACCGAATACGAAATCGAACAACGCATCCGCCCTGTTAAAACCAAAAATATTTTCACAAATTTTAAACGATTACTGGGTATTGGCACCAAAGAAATCTCGATTACCAGAACTCAGGTTGGCGCTTCCCCTACGGCTTCAGAATATTCCGCTTTTGATTTTTCATTATTACCAAAAGGGAAAAAAGAGTTAATTATAACCGTAAAAGATTTGAACAGCGGGAAAAAGGTAAGCAATAGAGTGGAGTTTGATTTAGTGGATTAAATAGGAAGGCGTAATACTTATTTCGGTGCAGATTATATTTTGCTTCAAAAGAAGGTAATGGTTCACAAACGCTGAATCATCTGCTGCACATCAAAATTGCGCTGAAGTTCTGATAGTTCATCGCTGACCTTTTTTATCCGCTGATACAATGCCTGATCATAGATCTGATCGATTTTGGCAATCAGTTCTTCAGCCTGTAAAGTCAAATTAAAACCAGCCAGCATGGAATACATCCCAAAAGGCCATGAAAAAATAATTTCTTGCATTTTTCCCTTAAAAGGCAAATAGAAGTCCCCGATGCCCAGTTCTTTCAATCTCCGCCCATTACCCTCCTGTTCCGAATGAAAAGGGATGGCAATGGAAGGTTTTCCAGAAAGCAGGGTCTCCATCATGGAGCCATAGCCCCCATGATGAATCACCAGATCGCTTTTACGAATAGCGGACAGACCATCAATCCAGTCCACAAAAAAAACATTGGTAGAACGGCCATTTAAATTCTTGGCGGGCACCAGTCCACCGGTTGAGACCAATACGCGAAAATCGCGTTTATCAAATACGTTTAAAATAGACTCAAAAAATTGCGCCTGTCCAAAACGATTGGCGCCCCCTCCAGCTGTAACGTAGATATTGGGCACATCTGCCGGTTCTTCAAAAAAAGAAATCTTTTGATCGACCATCGAATTTTCAGTCAATGGCCCACAAAACAAGAGCTTGTCTTGATGCCCGGCAATGGGCTCGATCTTTGACGTGGCCGGAATCAAATACAAATCCCCGCGCAGCAAATCTTCCGCACGCTTAATTCCCAGCAGTCCCAATCTCTCTAAAAGGGGTACAAATGGCTTCACGGCCTGCGGCTCTACCATCTGAGGAGGATGCTGCATCCACCACAAAAAATGAGGTGCCGGTGGAAAGCCGGCCAGTCGCGTAACTTGCACGACTGGCAACGAAAACTTTTTACCTAAAATAAAGGTCAAGAAATGGGTATCACCTACCAGAATATCTGGCTTAAACTGCTCGGTAATTTTGCTTAACTTTTTAAAGCGTCGCATTACAATGCCGTAAGACAAGTATTGATCTCTGGGCACCTGGTAGGCCAGTCCGGAAAACATTAAAAAAATGGGAGGCCGCTCAGGCTTTTCAACCATTCGAATCCCGGGCCAGAACGGTCTTCGAAACTGAAATTTTAAAATTTTTTCCTTTTTAGTATCTAATAGAAATGTGGCAATGCCGGCTTCAATTCCTTCCTGAAAATGTTTATTTTCCAGAACCAGCGCTGCCTCATGACCGGCTGACTGTAATTTTTTGGCCAGATAAATACAACGACTTACATGTCCACGCCCGCCGCCATGATCGCTGGGAATCAGTAACACACGCTTCATCTTACTGAACAGCCCCTTTCAATATTTCAACCGTTCCTTTCTGTCCATCGACCCGAATCCATTGTCCTGTTCGAATCTTTTGCGTAGCATTCGGCACCGCCGCCACCATAGGAATGTGAAACTCTCTGGCAATGATCGCCCCATGCGAAAGTGCCCCGCCAATTTCTGTCACAACCCCACTGACCAGCGCCATTAGAGGCGTCCAGCCAGGATTGGTTGCCCTGGTCACTAAAATGTCTCCATTTAATAACTGATCGCTCTGACGCTCGGCATCCAGCACAACACAGGCTCTTCCTTCAACAATCCCGGAACTGCAAGGCAAACCGCTCATCTGAGCCCCTTGCGCAGTCTCTTCTGCAACCGGAATCCATTTATCACCTATTTGTTTCACTTTAAAAGGATGCCTGAATCTCAGCGCCTTCTCCCTCTCATCTTTCCTTAGCAGAATTAAGAACTCAGCCTCTTCTCTGGACAATTTGCCAGATACAAGGTCTCTAAACTCTTCCAGTTTCAAATAGAAAACATCCTCTTCATTTTCAAAAAATTGCCCTCCGCTTAAAAGTAGTTCGTTTCGGAGCAAAGCCAGCCATTTTAAAATTTTTTGTTTTAATAGTTCTCTGTGAAAACTAAAATATTCTGCCTTGCTCAACAAATGCCTGAACAACGCTTTCTTTGTTCTTAACCCCTGTCTTTCAAGATGGTTGCTGATTTTTTCAACCAGCATTCGACGCTCGCGCTCCGTTTGCTGATATTGCTTATTAATCGCCGCATAGCCTGAATCGGCTTTAACGTACTGTTTTAGAGTATTGAAAATATATTCATAGTCTTCGCCCCAGCGTGGATAACTGATTTCAAACTCATGCAGTGCAGCATGGCCAAAACTGTCCAGAAACAGCCTCAATTCCTTTTTTAAAATATCAGAAGCAGGCAAATTTTCCCACCAGGCAATTAAAGCCTTCGTTTCCGTGGTCAAAAAAACATGACGATAACGCTCATTCTCCTGAATCCAGTGCGCAATTTCCCATAAAGCCAGCGTGGGCTTGAGACTTTCTACCTGACCAATGCCCTGCAATAATTTACTGGCGTCCACCTCACTTTGGGGCAATGCCTCATGGCAGAATTTGTCCAAAAGCTGGTAATACAATTCAGCCAGAATAGTCACACTAACATGAATTTTCATCAATTCTTTTAGCATCCGAACCGCTCTCTGGATGGTCTTAAATGGCTGACGATCTTTTCTTAAATGACGCAGACGCTTAAATTCCCGCTCCTGCTTTTTAATCACGCGTTTAATTTTTCCGGGTAACATGTTGCTAAAAGCAAACAGCCGTAATAAAGTACCAGAAAATTTCAGAGTCTTTAACCCATTCAACCATACGGACTGCCCAGGAATCAAATAATGACTAAGATAGAAACTACTGACCATCTTTTGATAGGCATTGTGATTGAAATAAACCTTCCCCTGATACAGAGTAAACAAAGTTTCAAAACCAGATTTTATTCCATTCCGCTTTAAAAAGAAATGGTAAGCCCGATTGGTAATCGGTTCCAGAATACTCCAGGTGAACGGCGTAACCACATCCGGAATGACCTCTCCCACATTCTCCCTGGTCCAGATCACCATATTTTGTAAAGTAGTAATAGGCCGCACCTGTAAAAAATAAAACTGATGATCGGCGTAAGCCCACTCCACATCGACGGGCTGCCCCATCAATCGCTCCAGACGCAGAACCTCCTCCACCAACAATGACACATTGTCAAAAGGCAACATCAAGTCCGCGCTCTTAGCCAGATCGAGCCGATTGAGTTCCAGATGCATTGGTGTTTCTTCTCCGCTAACCAGAGCCTCACCCTGCCCTTTTACATATTCAATGACGCAAAGCTCCTTTTCCGGTCGATTCGGATCCACAGAGAACGCCACGCCCGCATATTCTGCCGCTACCATAGCCTGTACAATGACGCCCATTTTTAAGCGCGGCGCCGGCAGATCATTTTTCTGGCAATACTCCCAGACCGTCCTGTCAAACACAGAAGCCCAAACCGCTTTAATCGCTTCCCACAGAGCCTCCCTATTCAGCCTGACTTTCAGAATCGTCTTGTATTGTCCAGCAAAAGAAAAATGGCCCTGGTCTTCGCTTAGCGCCGAAGAGCGCACAGCGACCTCATCGACTCCTAATGCCTGCCACTCGCTAACCAGAGCGTCGAGTTCCTTTTTAAAGTCCGTTTCCAGAGGTAAATCTTCCAGCTGATTGCTTATTTTCGCCAGAGTTTGAAACAAATCCTGCGGATGGTCCGGCCAGAGTGAAGCGATTTGCCTGACCTCCGGAATTTTACGTATCGCCTTTTCAAAAGCCGCCACCGGCACAACCCGGGTAACCGGCAGCTTAAAGCCCCATCGCATTAATCGCGAAAGATTAAAGGCTTTTTGCCCAAAGGCCTCTGTTGATCTGACTCTTTTTAATGAAACAATCCATTTAGCCATTTAAAAACATCTCTTCGCCAAAAATTTCAACTGTTTCTCCGGCCTCGGTTCGGGCCTGCCGGCGCTTGCGCAAATAATGCCCATTGGTTAACACCTTAACCAGCCAGGAGAACCTTTTCTTTTGAATGGCCAGCCCGGCAATCACTTCGATGATTTTCATGGGCCAATTAAAAACCTGCGGCCAGCAGGCCACTAAAAAGCGAATATCATCGGTGATTTGTTCCGAAGTTAAACGGAGCTTCACAGCCTCCTCTCCCGATGCGATTTCCCACTCATCTTTCCTGAAACCGATGGCTACATTTCGTTCAACCTGCACAGCATCTGCCCTACATTTCACCAGCAGTTTACCAATATCCCCATCAACAGGCTTTACTGAGCCCACAATCCACAAAGCCTTTTTAAAATAAATTTTGGCCCACTGCCAGTAGGCCAATTCCTTTTTCAGATTGATGTTACCCCTATTTGAATCGAAATAACCTTTACCTTCAATCTTCATAGACACAGCCGATGCCTTCTTATGCTGTTGGTAAACTATTTCCCCTCTGGCCTGCGCCTCAGGCATGAACAATTTCCATTGAAAAAATTTGTCCTGTCTGTTATCAAACAGATCAAGAACTAAAGGCAATCCCTCCCTGAACCGGCTCTCCAATTCAAGGTGAATCTGAACCGTGGCTGACTTTACCTTAAGAACCGATTTTGTATTGCCAATTTTTAAATTTAAATAAAAACCAGCTTTTGTTACAATTAATATTTCTTCGGATTGTTGAACCTCTCCTTGCGGAATGGCAAAAAATTCATGGAAAATGGATTGATTCTGGTAATAAAGAAAAACATCGAATATGGCAATTTTAAACTGCGACATAAAGGGACGAGTGTGTAGCGTAAACACCAGGTCATGACCATCAGCTTGATGGACGTCAATGTAAAACCATTCAAAAAGGGAGGGATTTTCATTCATCACTTTATCCTGTCCGTACAAAATTTTTCATCGGTTCTTAAAATTCTGCTATTAAAAAATCTAAAGCAGCAGTGCCGCAACAAAAATACTTCTTTAAAAAATGACAGGCCGTTGCCCGGAACCCTTCAATTCTTACACTCATATACTCTTAACTTTACTTTTCTAACAGCAGAAGTCATTTCATGAATTAGCCCTCACCCCCTCGATCCCCCTCTCCCAGAATCAAAGTCTGGGAGAGGGGGAAGGCTTACCACCTGTGTTGAAGATTTTCTTTCATGGCCCCATTCACGATTAATGGAAATTCGCTATGTCAGCCCGATGCTCATTCAACCCTTCAACAAATCAACAATTCAACAGATTTGCTTCTTCACACTGCATAAAAATTTTCGCATCCCGCTGTGGCGGGAATAGATCTTTTAAAGGAAGCATTCCCAACCATAGCAACGATTGTTATTTTACTCTGGAAAGTGCATCTGGGTCTTTATTTTTTTAATCCACCACCAGCCAAGCAAGGCGCCTAATACGTAATAAAAAAAATCGCTCAGTACAAATGTGGTTCCCAGTAGCACTTTACCAAGATAGTAGGAACGGGCCCATTGCAAAAAGGGCGGATGCCACAGCTGGGCAACTTCTAATAGACTGGTAATGACAAATACGATGAATGCTACCGTTTTCTCTGACCAGAAGGGGTTGAAAAACGCGGCCACCAGACACCAGAAGGTAACGTAAAGCAGCCCTCCAAGGGAATCATTAACCCAGCTGGCCAGTGGCCCATGATACGCTTTGGTTAAAAATCCAATCGGCGTGATGATCATAATAGATAGGGCAAGAGCCATCCGAATTTTTAAGCGTTGTTCCATAGCCTGAAAAATGTTTGCTGGTCTTTAATTTTTTCTGAATTGGTCTGCCTTAAAACGATCATTATGCGCAACGCCGGAAAATAACTCATAATACTGTTTCGCCTCCCCATAAAACCGGCTCTTTTCGATCAGCTTTCGCGCTTGTTCTTTGTACTGCTTACGATTCTGATCCGGATACATGCTTTTGTGCCACTCCCCTCTGAAAAACTGATCATTTACCTTTTTCAGTTTACGAAATATTTCCGGCTCCTGTGCGCTCTGATTGTGAAGTAGGGAAAAGTCTCTGGCAAATTTTTGATTCACCTGCAAAATACACGTATTAAATTCACGAACCACTGTTTTAAAATCAACGACCACCAGATGAGGCCTGATTTTTTCCAGCGCTCTGTAAAACCGAATGTAGGCTTTCAAATACAAATCAGCATCGTTGGAATGTTGAAAAACCATAAAAGAAGCCACCGCCTCCAGTGGATCGCGAATTAAAAGAAGCGCTGGAATTCCCCATTTAACGGCGCGTAGCAATTGAGCCGGAACATGCAGATGGTGGGCAATTTTAACCTCTGGATTAGCCAGTCTGAAAGCCACCACCGCGTAAGAGTTGGCCGAACGCGGAAAGCCCTCAATACAAATTTCTGTGTCATGCCTTACTTTCATTTCTTTAAATGGGTAACGAAGGGCAAAAACCTTAAAATAAAGAGCCGGATACGAACCTAAAATACTCTGCATGTAATACCAAAAATCAGATCGTTTCATAAGTCGTTTTCTTTGATGGAAAAAGGTCTATTTAAGCAGGGTCATTTTTCCCAACCACTGTTTTCCGCGGGATTGAATCCTGTAAAAATAAATCCCCGAACTGAGCAATTGGCCGGCATCATCCCGCGCATTCCAGGCAATTTTGTGTGTTCCGGCCTCCAGTACGCCGTTCCATAAATGACGCACTTTTTTCCCCCTGAGATCGAAAATTTCTATGCTCACTTCCTGACGTTCAGGTAGGGTAAACTGAATATGGGTCAGAGGATTGAAAGGATTTGGAAAATTAGGAAAGAGTTGCACGGTTTGCACAACATGTTCCGCATCTTTAAACGTAGTAATTGTTTTCAACAACTCCGTGGAGCCATCAACACCAACCGCCCATAATTGGTACCACGCAAACTGATTTTGGGCTGGCAGGGTATCCACAAAGGCGTAATGTTGAGCCGAGGAAGTATTGCCCTGCGCTGGAATTAAAAAGTTATTTATTTTCTGAAAACTCGATGTTTTTGGTTGCCTCTTTTCATTGCTCACCGCTTTAAACAGATTAAAGCCCTGCACATTGACTTCGCTTTCCGTACGCCATTGAAGATAAACCAGGCTGTCTTTGCGATTTGCTGAAAAAGCAGAAAGAGTAACCGGCAATGAATAATCCCCATTTTCGGCAAAAACGAGAACACGGAAAACCGTTGGCGTCTCATTGGCGTACAGTTTGAGAGTATGCGAACCGCCGGCCACCGTATCCTTGATCAGCACGGTTTTAGTGTCGCCGTGCAGGGTATTGCCCTCAAAACCGAGGCTGTCGCCCCAGCCAAAATCGGTATTATCCAGCTCGATACGTAATTCATCGTCATCCGTGCTGTCAATATTGACATTTTTAAAATCCCAGCCGGGTTCATGATCGGCACTGGCGCTGACATAGATGGCAATAGGACCGGCATCGCAACTGAATGAAAACTGCTTCCATAAATAGTTGCTGCTTCCGGCAGGAGCCGTTTCATTTAATGTCTGATCTAATACTAAAGTGCCCTCTAAAGCATTTAACACATTCACATCGTAGAGAATGGGCGTGCTTTGACTGTAAAGCTTAAGGGTATGACTTCCGGCCGTTAAAGTTGGCGTAAAAACGAGAGTTTTAGGTTGCCCGCCATCCACATCGCCATTCCAGCTATTGAGATTATCGTAGCCATAATCCGTAGCATCCACAACTACTTTCAGATCATCGTCGCCATCATAGCTACCTAAATTTTCGGCTTTGGCCGTTATGATAATAAAGGTGTTTCCGGCATTGGTGTCAAAGGAGTAGGATTTCCACAAACCATCCGAAACACCGTCGTCTATCTCACTTTCATAGGCGCGCAAACGTAAAAAATCTGAAGCATCAACCGGACTAACAAGATAACTAGGATCGTAATTATTTTTCCGAA
Source organism: Caldithrix sp. (assembly GCF_056497305.1). Taxonomy (NCBI): domain Bacteria; kingdom Pseudomonadati; phylum Calditrichota; class Calditrichia; order Calditrichales; family Calditrichaceae; genus Caldithrix; species Caldithrix sp. Next base: position 10,448 of record NZ_JBSMDE010000194.1, read on the forward strand.
TCTCCACAAAATCGACTACAAAACTGCTGGTCCCCAACCAACCATTGTAAAATACTTCTATGGTATCCGGAAGTCCTTGAGCGGTCCGATCAATAAAATGGTACACCAGATTATCATTCCAGCAGTGAAATTCATAATCCTCATTAAGCACGCTGGTCGGCGTAAAATCGGCTGGCGTAATACGTTGCACCAGGTTGCCATCCACGTAATGCTCGTAATAGCCTTCACTGGTCCCGGCCGAGTACCGGACCATGCGATAGGTATGCCATTGCGTATTGTCCACCGTATTCAAATTACTGAATTTATCATTCTGATCATCCACGCCATTTTCTGTTCTGGCCCGCCACCAGGTCTCATCCGTAGCCCATGAAGAATCGGGATGCGCTTTTTGTTCCATAAACCAGACGCTCTGATTGATGGTCACCGGAACGCCTTCCGAACGCCAGCTCCCCCAGCCCCGGCTGCCTACAGGCAGCGCATTTAAGGTTTTGATACGTATGGTAATGTCAATAATCATATTCTTATCGTAAATACGGTCCGTTGCCGAGGCAAAGCCTATATTTTCCATCCCGGAATAGTCGCTCTGCAGGCGGCCTCCATTTCCACCACCAAGCGGATCAACCAGGTCGGCCTTTAAATAGCCCTGGAATACACCTAATTGATGAGAAGAACTACTGGGCGGACGGATAGAATTTTTCCACCAGCTCGAGAGAGTGGTCCCATCAAAATCGTCGCGTTGCAAATCTGGGACAATATAGGTTTGGCCCATAACAAGAAAAATATTACATAATAAGAGAAGAATGGCACGTTTACTGATCACCTGTCTGTACCCTTCACTTCAATAAGACCATTTTACGCATCTGGCTCTGACCGTTAAATGTTAATCGGCAAAAATAGATACCCGAGGCGAAGCGCTGCCCCGTATCCCAGCGGATTTTATAATTTCCGGCATTTAGCCTGCGATTAATCAGAGTTTGGAGGTTTCGTCCATTCATATCGATAATTTGCAAAACAACATGTCCGGCAGCAGGGATGTGGAAAGGAATGGTCGTTACGGGATTGAAGGGATTGGGGTAGTTTGCTTCCAGGCCAAATGTTTTAACCAAATTACTTTTTTTCGTTTTAAGAGCGCTTGCGCTCTCTTTATTTTCCACGTAAACCACTACATTGTAAACAGTGGGTGTTTCATTGGCATATAATTTTAAGGTATGGTTTCCGGCAGGTAAATTTTGCATGATCAAAATCGTTTTACTATCACCAAAAAGTCGGTTGCCCATCATGGCGCTATCGCTTCCCCAGCCGTAATCGATATCATCAATCATGATGCGCAACTCATCATCATCCGTACTGTCGATGTTGTCGTTTAGGTAATCCCAGCCGGGCTCTTCATCGGCGCTACCGCTGATGTAAACGGCCGCCATACCGGAATCGCAATTAAACGTAAAGGTTTTCCAGAGATAGTTTTGGCTCCCTGCCGGCGCTGTTTCATTGAGCTGCTGATTAATCACCAATTCCCCATTCGGCGATTCCAGCACGGTCGCATCATAAAGAATTGGGGTGGCTTCGCTGTAAAAACTTAATTGATGACTCCCGGCGGCCAGAACCGTATCAATCATGATCGTTTTTACCTGTCCGTCGTCTGTATTGCCATCCCAGCTGCGAGCCGTATTGTAGCCAAAATCTTTTGTATCCAGAACCATCTTCAAATCGTCATCGTCATCGTAGCCATCCAGATTTTCAGCTTTGGCCGTAGCTAAAATGATGCAGCGTCCGCCGCTTACCGTAAAATCATAAGGACCTTTCCACAGCCCATTTTGCACCCCATTATCGATTTCGTTAATCACCTGGCGTAAGCGCACCGGACCCTGTGCAGGAATCGCATGCCCATATTGATATTTTCCGCTCATGATTTCCACAAAATCCACAATAAATGTACAGGTTCCAAGCCAGCCATTGTAATAGACTTCGATGGTATCCTGTCCTGAATAGGCGTTCTGTGTGTGGTGGTAAACCAGATTATCATTCCAGCAATTGAAACCAAAATCCTCATTTAAAATCCCTCCCAGATCATCCGGCGTGGCATGCACCAGTGGAATGGTATCGCCATCCACATAGAGCTCATAAAACTCTCTCCCCTGACGATAAACCCGATAGTAATGCCATTCCTGCGGCGATACGGGCGGAACGGCTTTTACTTCATTGGATTCAGAAACGCCTCTGGATATCCTGCCATACCACCAGCTTTCTGTGCTGGCCCATGGATAGCTGGAATCTGCTTTTTGCTCCATAAACCATGAGGCCTGATTGATTGTAATGGGTACGGCTTCTGAATGCCACAGTCCAAAACCCCGGCTGCCAGGCAATAAAGGGGTCAAATATTTGATTCGGATCCGCACGTCGATGGTGTCGTCTTTATTATAGACCATCATGGTGTAGGCCGTACTAAAGCCAATATTTTCCATCCCCTCGCCGTCTGATTGCAAAGACCCGCCCTGGCCGCCGTCTAAACTATTAACCAGATTGGCTAAAAAATATCCGTTGGAAACAACCCAGGAGTGATTGACCCCCCAGATATTTACCGTCCACCAGCTCTTTAAATCTTTAAAATCATCCCGTTGCAGATCCGGAATGATATATGTTTGAGCATGTAGAAAAGCTACACAACTTATCAAGATTAAAATTCTCTTCATTCTTTAACCCCTTAATTTCTGAGTTAAGAATTGGACCACAAAATTACTTTTAAGAATTTGCAAAGAGTACAACCGTCTGATCCCTATCTGAAAAATCAGTAAAACAATAAAAGCCGCCGATTGTTTGATCGCCAACAGATTTAAAGCCAATGGCAAGGCCACAGTCGGATAGGCGTGGTGCAAAAATTGAGCGAGATTCCGCCGCTCAGGATCAAACGGGTTCTGGGACCACTGGCTCCTGTCCAACCAGAACCAGATTAGAGCGCCAAAATAGATGCCTGCCGTTCCAGCCCAGATCCATTGGCTCCATTTCGCATCCCACTCTATGATAAACGAAATCTGCAGTAAAATAATGGCCAGCATCACTTTTTCCAGGTGCAAATTAAATGTGAACCAACGTTGCACTCTATCGTAGCCTTTGCTGACCACAAATGTACGCGTTCCTGTTTTGACATCGTTGCTGTAATCTTCCAGCTGATGATTCAGATCCGAAGAGAGCCCTCGTAAAAAGACGTACATTAAAATACCAGGCCAGAACATAACATTCCGAAAATCAAACGCAGCAAAAAGAATAACGATGGGTAACAAACGCTGGGCTATGACCACAAAAACAATATTGGCCGTTCCACGCTCTTTTAAACGGATCGGCGGTAAACTGTAAAAAGTCGCTATCCCAAACCAGATTAGACTCAGCAGAATAAAGTAAGGATGATTCCAAAAAAAGATACTGCTCACAACGGCCAGCAATAGCACCACAAAGACCACCATGTGAGCTTTGCTTCTGGAATCGTTTTCAAAGGTATTGGGCTTACCATGCAAACGATCCAGCTCCATATCGGCATAATCATTGATTAAATAGCCGTAGGTGGTGGCAAAAATGCTAAATACAATAAATAGCAGGCTGTCTGTGACAAACACCCAGCCACTCCTCTTTTGTACAAGCGCAATCAGGAACAGGACAAATAAATTTTCGAAAACCGAATTGTAACGAAATACAGCCCAGTTGCGCCAACCAATGTATTTTTTAATGAACTCGCCCATTTTTATGTCAGTCGTTTTATTCTGAATTTATCCGATTTTTCTGAAACAACCATGTTGCAGATCACCGGGAATTAAAAAAAATGATCAACCGCAGTCAGCCATAAAAAAAGACGCTGGATGGCCCTTCCCGGGGCTCAGCGCAACTGAAAAAGCAACAACCGGTGTACCCTGGGTTGGCCACTGAATTTGAGGCGAATGTGAAGGGTGTCGGCTTGGGGATGGATGACCATGGCTCTGGACTGACACGCTCCGAATGCCTGGTTTCCACAAAACGATAAGGTTTTAGAAAAGGACCGATCTTTACCTTGCACAAACAGGTTCAAATCTTCGTCCTTCTCTTCCAGGTTGAAGGCTGTTGTAAAAGGATCAAAGCCCGGCGCTTCGTTGAGGCTGGCCGCCACATAAAACAACAGGGGTCTGTTTTTCTGTACCTGAACAACCCATTCCGTCTCATCCTTGGATGGCGACCAATTTTGTTTTTCCAAAACCATGGAGCTCCGGCTACTATCGAGCAGTAATAGATCGTACAACACAGGCGAGGTTTTCCCTTTGAGGTGCAAAACATGGCGGCCAGGCGTAAGACGCAGCGGGATCATAAAACTGCGCGTTTGCCCCCTGCCCACTTTGCCCGTTAATGTTTCTACAGGAACAGAATCCCCATCCAGAAACAACAGCAGCTCATCATCGGTGTCATAGGCGCTCCAGCTTTCCAGACGGGCATTGATCAGGCAATAGACCACAGAACTTTGGGATGTGAAGGGAATTTCTTCAATGTTAAACACGTCAAGTCCGGTAAACACATCGGCCCATTCTTTGTAAAAGAGCACAGCCGGATGGGCCAGCTCCGTTACTCCAGCAGATGGAAAATGATCGGTTGTAATCTTAACGTAATCTACGATCAAAGCATTTTCACCAGACCAGCCTGTTCTTAAAATACCCTCTTTTGAATAGACCTGATTATCAATCCAGAGGTGAAAAGAGAGCCGTCCAAAAGGCACCAGACCGGCCGTTTTTAAAACCAGGCGATCATCAATCCAGAAGAAGGTCGTTTTGTTGACCAAATTACGCTCAATTCGGTACACATGCCACTGTTGTAAATCGGGTTGCCAGGTTACGATCTGGCGTTTTCCACCGGCTACGGTGCCGGCCAGATGCCAGGTTAAAGAGGGACGTCCCACAGCCTGTTGTTGCATGAACCAGGCCAGCGAATGAGCCCCCTTGCCTTTTCGGCTCTTCCACAGGCCCCACCCCCTGCTCCCCGGCTGCATGGCCGTAAGCAATTTAACCCGTGTTTCCACGGTCAGCTTTTTAATCGCTTTTGAGTAGATGTTTTGCGCTTCTGAAATGCCTACATTGCATTCCAATGTATTTGAGGGATTTTTAAGCGAAAGCCTGAGATATCCATTAGCCAGGGTGAGAGCCTGTTCATCATTCTGGGCCGTTCCATCTTTGTGGTAAACCCACCAGCCGTGTGGCTGGTTGAAGTCGTCCAATTTAACGGGCAATATTTGCTGCTGACTGCGTAATAAAGAAGTGCCCCCCAATAAGAAGGCCATAAGGCTTAAAACAAAAACAGACCTGGAGTAGCCAGGCCTGATTGTATGGTACATGTTTTCAGGTAAATTAACGAACACGCTGGATCAAATACTCGCTTAGTTCCAACAATCCCTTCGCTTTGTCACCAAAGATTTGCAGCGCTTTTTCCGCCTTTTCATGGTATTCCTGCAAATAGTTACGAGCTTTTTCCATACCCACCAGCTTCACAAAATTCATCCGATCGTGCTCGAGATTTTTTCCCACAATCTTTTCTTCGCCGATCACATCGAGCATGTCGTCAACAATCTGGAAGGCAAAACCGATATCATCCGAAAAATCCTGGATCGCTCTGGTTTGTTGTGCATCGGCATGGCCGATCAGGGCGGCAATCTTGCCGGCAGCAGAAAACAGGGCGGCCGTTTTTTTCTGGTTGATGAACTCAATAATTTCGAAATTAACGTGTTTGTCTTTAATTTTCAGATCGACAAATTGCCCGGCAGCCAGCCCGTTAAAACCAAAAGACGCGCTGAGTACCTGCCCGACCCCCAGGCGTTCATCTGCTGTTAAATGTTGGTCCGAAAGGACCAACTGCATTCCTTCAGAAATCAATCCGATACTGGCCAAAAGGGCCACATCCTGGCCAAACACTACATGATTGGCCGGTTTACCGCGCCGCAACTGAGAATCATCCATATAGGGCAAATCGTCCATGATCAAAGAGGCGGCGTGGATTAATTCAATGGCACAGGCTGCATTAATCAAGCGCTCCTCAGGAACGTCGAATAACTCGCCCGTAAAAAAAACAAAAATAGCCCGGATGCGCTTTCCACCGGCAGCTGAATAGGCAGCCGACTTGTACAGAGCTTCGATCAGAGGATTGTCATTCTGTAATCGTTTGTCAATTTCATCATCGATTAAGCGCTTAATATGCTGCATTTTTTCTTTCATGAGTCACTCCTTTTTTACACGCAAAAGAAACATCTTCTGATTATCAAACGTCCTGGCATCAATCAGTTCCAGAAATTTTGGCCATCTCTGCCTTTCCGGTTGCCAGGGCCTGCGGAACCTGTCTTTTTGTTCAATTAAAATATAATCAACTTGTTTTTTAAGCAAATATAATTGCAAAGAATCCAGCGGCGCAAACGGCAAAACCACATATTTCTTACCGGCATAAAACACCGGCTGCGGAACCGTGGCCCCGATCACCACCTGCTTTTTCAGGCTGTTTTTTAGCCAGCGTCCTGCGCTAAAATAGTATTCGCCTCTGGACAAATTTTTCGCTCCTTCTGCAAAAGCCGGAAGGGCGGTCAGCAAGGTAAACAGAATCAAACCTGCAAGGATGCCATTCTTCCTGGTTGTTTGATTAACCGGTTTAAAAAAGCTCTCCGTAAACTTCAGCAGACCAAAGGCCGCCACAGGTAATAGAATCAATCCCGGAAAGAATACAAAACGCTGTTCCACATTGGCCAGCAAAACCAGGACCGTGGGCAGCATAAAAAAGATACAATACAGCACGAGACCTTTGTGTTTTCTCCAACGGAATTTTAAAAGACCAACAACCAGAAAAATCAAATAACCCGGAGGCAATATTAAGCCCAATAAAAATTTTTTCAGCGCTTTAATGAAATTGGTCGAGGCAAAGGACAGAAATTCCTTGAAACGCTGGCCGCCTTTTTTTTCTTTTAAGGCCCGGCTTTCCAATTGCTCGGTGCCATTAAACAGGGCATTGGCCAGCAGTTCATCTTTGGAAGAATTCAGAGCATAGCGTACGCGATAAAGATGTTGTTTAAAATCTGATGTTTGACCGTTCTGTTGCTCCCTGGCCAGGAAATATCTGGAAATCCGGGCATGCACACGGACAAACTGAATTTTAGGATACGCCATCACCTTACCGGAAATTGAAAACACGAACAGACCGTAGAGAACAGCAAAGAACAGAACGATACCACTAAAAGTCAGCAGAGCCCCTATTTTTTTACGCCAGATCAACAGAATCAACACCATCATCACAATGTAATTTACCGATTCCGGGCGGGTTAGGTAGGCCAGCCCGCAAGCGAGGGCTGCAATGATTAAAAATTTACGCTTCTCTTCTTTCAGATAAAAGAGCAGGCTGGCAAAAGATAAAAAAAGAAGGAAGAAAAACAGGGATTCCGTGGCCACTTGGGCAGAGATAAAAACAAAAGCCGGATTGAAGCTTACCAGCAATGCCGCGATGAGCGCCCATCTTTTGTTTTGAGACAAGTTAACAACAAACCAGTAAACAACACCGATAAGCCCCATACCAACAAGGAAGGAGACCGTTTTCCCGGCAAGGACCGGATTCAGTACCAATGAGAACAATCCCAAAATCAGTGGATAGAGCGGGGGCTGGATGATATCCGGGAATTGGCTACCATTACTAACATACGCTCCGGAATGAATCAAATGATAGCCCAGGGAGGCATAGTGCGCGCCGTCAGGCGAAAGGTAGTGATTGGAAAGCATAAACCACAAACGTAAAAGTCCGGCGGCCATTAAAAAAAAAGAAAGCAGCAGTGACGCGGGTAATTGATCTTTAATCACTCTTTTCATTCACTTGATCATCCAGAATGTGTACTTCTTTGGTTGTGACCGAGATGTCCCAGATAAAGGGATTTTTGTCCCGCAGATAAAAATCGAGCAGGCCCATAAAACGGGCGATTGCTTCAAAAAAAATCAACAGCCCAGTGTAAATGGTCTCTTTAATGGTCCAGCGCTGTAATTTCAAAACCAATTTTAAAATCCTGGTGGCTTTAAGGGTGGTCACTTCATAGCCAATCAAAGCTTTTAAATGGCGGTGACCGGAGGCGATTCGGCGGCGCTGTTTAAAGAAATCGCGTAGAGTTTCTGGGCCTTTATTGGAAACATAGGCTTTTGGGGCATAGGCCAGTTTCAGACCGGCTTTGGAAATAATGGCTTCGATGGCAGCCTCATCAACCGCCGTGTATTTTGGGATGCGCGAAACAATATTTCGAAAAGCGATCATTTCACCGCATTTGGGAGATTCCAGCGCCATGTGATGGTGCAACTCCCACAATTTGTGCACGCAAAAGCCCACAAAGCTCTTTTTATCATTCACCGGAATGGGATGCGCCCCCACCATGCCAACATCGACATATTTAAAGGGCTTGACCAGCTCCTCCACCGTATTTTGATGCGCGATGGTATCTGCGCTTTCAATGATGACGATGTCGCCGCTGGCCTGCTGCAAAAATTCATTAATGGCGCTGGCTTTCCCTAACCTTTTGGGCTGACGAATGAGCCGGATGCGCTGCTCCCTTTGAGCAAAGCTCTGCACGATGGTATCGGTGCGGTCTGTAGAGCCCGAAGATACGACCAGAATCTCTTTGATAGTACCGCTTTCAACCTTTTGTTGTAACAGGGCCTCCAGGCATCGGGCGATATTTTTCTCCTCGTTGTAGGCCATAACCCCAATACTGATCTCATAGGAATCCTTTAATTCAAAACGCCCTTCATTTTTTAATTCCGGCGAATTAACAAACTCTTCATACTCATCCACAAAACGTTCATATTCACGTTTCAAATAGACCAGATGGCGAAAAATCTCCCACCAGGGGGCGCGAAATTTAAAAACATAGCGAAACGTTTTACGCCTCGTGTGCAGACTCACTTTGGAAACGGCATCGGGCGTTCCTCTGTAGATGAAGGGAATCTCTTTTACCCGAAAATGGTGCTGATAGGCCAGATGCAACAACTGAATTTGCGCAATATAGGCTTCGTTGTACAATTCATCCAGCGGAATGCTCTGCAACAAATGTCGCCGGTAACAGCGAAAGCCAGAAGTAAAATCCCAGATAGGTTTTACCAGAATGTAAGAGACAAACATATTGGCCAGCTTACTGACCAGCAATTTCCGAAAGCGCCAGCCTTCGACGCGCACTCCGTCGATGTAACGGCTGCCAATAACCAGATCGTATTTTTCCGAAACCTTTAAAAAATCTTTGATGTAACGGGGGGAATGCGACTGATCGCCATCCATGGTAAGAACCGGATCATATCCATGTTCCAGCGCAAAAGCAAAGCCCATGCGCAGGGCTTCTCCAAATTTACCCGGATTTTCCTGATAGATGATTTTAATCTGCGGATGGTCTTTTGCCAAAGTCTCCACAATTTGCCCGGTGCCGTCTTCGGATCGGGCATCAACCACCAGAACATCCAGCTGGGGATATTTAACGACAATCTCCAGTAAAATATCCGCAATATGCTGCGCCTCATTCCATGTAGGAATAATTACCAGACCACGGGGCTCAGGCATCGGTCTTCTCCCAAGCCCCCTGTAAAAATCCAAACGCCCAGGGTACAAGGCCAATCGCCAGAATGCCTGTGGCTAATGGGTGTTCTCGTATGATTTCTGACCTCCATTTCAGAAAAACCATAACGGTGCGCCACAACTTGACTACAGGTAAAATAGGCATTGCGAGCGTAGCAAGCAATTTATTTCGGGCAATCAAGGCTCCCTCCAGGGGCAAAATTTTTAACATGCGCGCCGTAATTCGGCCCACCCGTTTCTGGTGCTGTAAATAGGATTTCATCGTACCGCGGTGGTGGTGAAAAATTTTGGCTGAAGGAATAAAGAAGATTTTGCCCCCATTTTGTCTTAAACGATAATTAAATTCAAGGTCTTCCTGGGGATAATAACGGGAATTAAAATAACCAATTTTTTTAAAAACACGACGCTTGTAAGAGATGTTACAGGTAGGAATGTGTTCTCTTTCGCTCGGCGGGTACTGCGCTAAAAATTCGCGAAACTCGGCCATGTAACCGGCCCAGGCTACATCATTGTCCCGCTCGTTGCCATTTTCTACCGCGCCTCCAACCGCATCGTAATCGTAATGCCGATGCACCGAGACCAATTGATCTAACCAATCGGGCGCAGCTTCACAATCCGAATCAATAAAACAAATGATGTCGCCCCGGCTGCTCTTCACCCCCGCATTCCGCGCCGTACCCGGATCGGTTTTGTGCTCAATACGAATTAATCCAACCTCCGGAAATTGCTCCCGGATAATTTCCGGCGTGCGGTCCGAAGAGCTGTCAACCACAATGATCTCAAAGGCTTCATCAAATGACTGATTTTTTAAAGCCTGCAAACAACGGCTAATGGTCTTTTCCGAATTGTACGAGGGGATAATCACAGAAACCATTTTATTGCCTGTCAAATATCAGATATTGGTGATGAGCCCAGAGCTGTTTTACCGGAAAAGGGGCCCTCTCTAAAAATTTAAACTTAAATACCTCCTCTGGCATGTCGGGACGTTCCCCGGAAAAGTAATCTACAATGCTCATCCTCTGAGGCTGACCGGAATGCGTTTTACTCCGATTGAAAAAGCGTAATAGGAAAGCGAGCTTCAGCTTACGGAAAAGAGCTTCTTTTTTTAAAGGGAAATCGGGCCAGGGGGGAATATCAAAATATCCTTTTTCCCTGAGTTGCCAGCCCGACTGTTGTAAAATGCTGCTGATTTTCGACGCTCTAATATTTTCAAACTTTAAATCCGGAAGGCGCGCGCCCGGCCAATGCTTGCGCAACTGGTAACCGAGCCCCAGGCGATTGGGCACACAAATAAAAATGACCTGGCGCGTCAGGCGGCTTAATTCCATTAAGAACGATTCCAGATTCTGAACAAACCACAAACTGGCAAAATTCCAGCTTAAATCAAAACTCTGATCGGAAAAGGGGAGTTGCTCGTAGCGGTCGGTCAAAACAAAGTGCGCTTTTTGCCCTAACGAAGACCACACCTTTTTCACCTGCACCAAACGCTCCAGGTGGTCATCAACAAGGGTCACCTGTTTGTGTTGCTGTGCCCACCACAGGCTATTGATGCCGCTGATCCCGGTCATTCCAAAGCTGGGCACCTCAATCAGACGCTCAATTCGGTACTGGCAATTCAGCCGCTCAAAGAATTCATGCAATAAAAAACGCTCGTAAGTTGTGCCCAATCCTTCATGCGGATCTTCAAAATATTCGGGCCAGGTATCAATGATAGGAAAGAAAAAATTACTTGCAGAAGATTTAATAGACATTGTTGGCCAAATATCCTTTTAATTGTTCTTCTGTAGCGACTGGCACGTAGCCCAGCCTCTTTAAGGTAGAACGAATATCGTAATACCAGGATTCACTAATCAATTGCAGACTGATCTTTAAAGAATCAAGGCCGGCCAGTCGGCAGAATTGTTTGGCAGCAGTAAAAAGCCCATGAGGCAAAATCCAGAATTTCCCGCCTTTTTCCTTCTGAATCAGCCGAACCAGACGAGCCAGGGCGATGGCTTGCTCGTCCGCTACGTGGTAAATCCGATTATCAAATAGATCGCCGGCTACCACCTCACCGATCAGGTGAGCAAAGGCCTGCACATCCAGCAAATGGATCAAAACTTCTTTTCGGGGAATAACCATTTTATGGCGCTGGATCAGCTCTACCATTTTTATAATAAAGCCATCGTCTCCTGAACCATAAGTGATGGTCGGTCGCAAAATGAGCGTTCTAAAATGCAGATCCTGCCAGGCCGTTACCAGTTGTTCTGCCTGATATTTGCTGCGGTGGTAGGGACCGTCGGGATCAGGACTAAGGTTGGCTGTTGCGGGAACTGTGGCAGGAATCGTACCTAAAACGCCAACGGTGCTAACATACAAAAACCGTTTTATTTGGCGTTCTCTGGCCCACTTCAACAGCTGCCTGGTTCCCTCAACATTAACCTGCCGATACTGGTCTTCCGTAGCTCTGCCGGCGCCTCTGATGGCCGCAAGATGAATGGCCAGATTGATGGGCTCTCGTATTTTTTCAAGAAGATGCAGATCGTAAAATTGGCCGCTTAAGGGTTGAAAATGGGCATGGCTTATCAGGCCCTCCATGCGCTCCAATGCTCCAGGACGCAGCGGCGCAAAAATGCGGTGTCCTTTCTGCAACAAACAGTGTGCCACGTGGGAGCCAATAAAACCGGAAGCGCCGGTCAACAAAATATTCATGCTCGATCTTTGTACAGTTCGTACATCTCTTTTAACTGAACGTAATGGATGGAATGGTTGTGATTCAGGTATGTAAAATAGTCATCCAGACGTTTTAAATAGCGCTGCACATCCTCATCCGTTTTACAATATTTTGAACCGCCAGGCATGAGCTCATTGGAGTGGAACATCATATTCAGAAACGTGGTTCCGTAGGCAATGAGATGATCACTTAACTGGATCATCTGCTGCAAGGTGGCGTACGATGGTCGCAGCCAGTAAATATCGATGTCCCATATTTTTTTTAACAATCTGCGCAAGCCAATATTGGGTAAATGGATGTAATGGCGGGCTAAAACTTTAGGTACCTTTTTATTAAAGCCCACGGTTACCGGAACTTCCAGGAGGGATGAATCCCCTTTTTGCCGGATGTCTGCAGGATCCAAAAAATAGGGCTCAATGGATTCCAGATAGCCAAATGAGGGTTCAAAAGCCTGTTTGCCCACCCTGAAGGGCACCACACTGCTGTCGACGCGAACGCCTAACTGTTCCAGTACGCTGACAGAAGAAGCATTAAACCCATAGCGTCCTGCCCGATAACTGACGGGTTGCTCTGCCAGCTTGTCGGCGATGATCTCGGAGAGAACTTTCAACTTTTTGTACTGTAATTCAGGCGGCAGATTCATGGGGAAAGAATTGGCCACCGTGCGTTCTTCTTCATAAGGCGGATTCACCCAGGGATGCAAATGTAAACCGATTTCAGCCTGATGCGCATCGTGAAAGGTTTTTAAGATGTGCATGGCCGTTTCATCGATAGCCACCGGGTAATCAATTAAATAGGTTGCTTTTACGCCATGTTTGTCAAACAGCTCCTGCAGAGGTCGCAGGAACTGAATATTGCGCACGGTGTAGTTCGTATGATCGTGATAGGCTGTGCCCCACTCGCGTTCTTCTTCGGTGTCGATGGTTACTAAAAAATGGATCATAATGACTGCATTCCTGTTAGTTGGCTGATTGGGTAATTTGTTGAATGGTGCCTACGTGTCATTCTGAATCCCGCTTCATCGGGATGAGGGCTCACGTCAGGCGTCATCCCGAAGGACTTCCGACCTGTCGGAAGGACGAGGGATCCCTTACACTATTAGTGAGAATTTCATTTCACTTGCACACAGTACAAATGTAATTAGCATGAACAGCGTAACTCAAGCTTTAGCTCGAGACTGATGTAAGGACGAAATAACAATTAGCAGGCTTAAAGCCTGTGTATACCGGGAGTTTCAATTTCCACTTTTATCCCGATTTTCGGGGCGAGGGGGCTGAGGGATGAGGGCTACCCACGGCCCCCTTTAACACATTAATATTCCAGGATTATTTCAATCGCAAACCTTTCGGTTTGGCCGGCGGTTGGCCGTCACGATTGCCCAAAGGATTGACAATGTAGGTTTCAGAACCGTTTATGTCGGTTTCAAAGTAGAGTACGCCCGATTTGATCAGATTGCGCTGACCTTTGTAATCCCAGGTTTGCATGGAACGTTCACTGCGGGCCATGAAATTTTCACTTTGCGAGCCATACATGCGTGTAATTTCGTAAACCATATCGGGCAATAGACCGCTAATCACATGGATGGTTCGGCCCTGGCCATTGATATTGTAAGTCACCGTTCCAGTGTTTAAACTATCTTTCTGATAGAATAATGTCAGAATGTTTGGACGAGACGCACTCTCTCTCTGGATGAAGACGCCCTGCATCACGTTGCCACTGCGTATGGATTGAAGTTCGGTCATTTCCGGCGTGGTATTGGCATCTGCCGCTTGAAAGACATTTAAAAAGAGTTGCTCCTGGCTGAAACTCGTCGGTTTTACAGAGACCTGCCAGCGATGGGTTTTAATGGCCAGATGGTGTTGGCGTTTCATGACATCGCTATCGAAGCGTGCCACACGCGTCACCTCAACCCTGGCTTGTTCTGGTAAAATAGTTTTACAAAATACAACGCCATGGGCATTGGCGCCCCCCACATAATCGCCGTCTCCACCATCGCCGTCTTTTTCACCCCCCAGGCCATTGAACTCCTTAATGATCACCTGAGGACCAATGTAGGCCGTTCCAATACGATCGCTGGTGCCGGAACCTGTGGTCAGGTCCTCTGAGGACTGATAATTCAAGGCTTCCGGTTTCCAGGGGACATGATACACCCATTGCGGGTTGGACGGTGCAACCGTCCGATCAAAGACAACCAAAAAATCAGAATCGGTGGCCGGATTTTCACCCGGAAACCAAACATATTCACGGACATGTTCCACACCTTGCTGAAACATGGGCGAGCGGTTGACGCGAACATGGTAAAAGATTCCGTCCCTTTGTGTCACCTGTTCAATGCCGCCCCAATCGTAGTCCCCCTGACCGTTAACCGCTGCCTGCAGATCGGACGGATCGGCCATGGATTTGTGTTCTACTGTGTGGCCGCCTTCAAAATAGATGATATTGTTCTTATGCGCTCCCAGATAATCATCCAGGTTGCCATAACCGCGATGCGCCACATTACGTGTGTTGACCAGCTCGCCAAATTTGGCCAGGGCAAAACCGGGGGTATCATCCGCCCCACCGTGACCTTCAAAGCGGTAATGTCCATCCATAACCATAAAAACGCCATCAGCCGGATTATCAAAACCGGTGCGGGCTGCAAAAATGCCTAAATGTTTGGCCCACAACGAATGCCCTAAATTTAATTGCTCAGGCAATTTTTCCTCTACCGAACGATGGAGCCCTAAAAATCCCCACAGGTAGTGATGTTCGTAACTGCCCCACTGTACGTCGTACGTTTCAATAAAATGGCGCAATAGGCCGGCCTGGTCACTCAACCCCACCTGATCCAATATGCGCGGCAGCGCATACATTTGCTCGCGCATGGAGCGATGTTCAAAAGAAGGATCGGTTGCCTCGGCAATACCGGTGCGAATGTACGAATAATGTTCATTAAAATATTTGTGCGGGTCCAACATGTAATACATGAACCTGGGATAATTGGCTATGGCATTGCCGTTTACGGTTGAAGTTTGAGAAATGTAATCCTGCCCTGTAGCCGTGTACCAGGCATCTATATTCAAAAAATGGGTGCGCGGATGCCAGCTGGAATAACCGATCCACTCCGACCAACCGCCACTATTTCCGGCTACAAAATTATGAGCATCGAGATAGCCGTAATTGAGCATCACCTGATCAAAACTTTCCAGCGCCTGATCCGCTTCCTGATCAATTAGCCCGTCGCCCCAGAAAGCCAGCCCAATGTACCAGGGATAACAGCCCTCATAGTATTTACTGCTGAACATTTGCTCCGGGGTAAAAACAGGATTACTTAAACTGACGTCAAAGACCTTGTGCGTAACAGGCCTGTCGCGAACCATATCGGCGATTTCTTTGCGCTGGGCCTCTGTCATGTAATGGTACGTCCAATCATAGGTTAAGGCGGCGACATAAGCCAGTTCATCTCCGGCTTTTAAGCGGCGGATAAGGCTGTTGATTGCCCTCTCAGCATATTTTTCAATTGGAATGGGATAATTGATACCCTGCACCTGGCCGATGGCAGCGATGAAGGCCTGGTGTACCATCACGGCACGCAGGGGATCATGCCCCGCTTCACCCAGGACATTGTAATCATCATTGTCCGACATCTCAGCAGCCCAGTTCACGTAATCCTGATACTCATTTCTGTACTCCTGAGAAAGCACTTCTCGCCAGAAAGGCAATTTGTCAACGGTAATGTGCAACCGCGGATGTTCATGCCGGGCCAATGGAGAATCGGATTTTGGGGTAAAGGCAGAAACAGCGCCTGTAAGGGCTAAAATTAATGTAAAAATTAGACACAAATTTACAACATTCTTAATCATCGTTTCCTAAACTTTTTGATTTTACTGGCCTTTGCTAGCATTTAAGTTAATTAAAAGCAAAAGCAATGCCAGAGTTCATTTTATTTTTTAGCCTCAATAAGTCTCTGGGCAATTTCCGCTGTTTTCTGTGCATTACCCAACCAGGTAAAATTTTTGATCACGTCCTGCCGGGCGGTTTTCCCCAACCGCTGCCGCAAATCCGCATCCTTGATCAGGCGCAGCAGATTTTCCTTCAAAGATTCAGAATCATCCGCTTTGAAAAGCAGGGCATTTTCACCATTCCTTAAAATGTCGCGGATATTTTCCATGTCCGGGGCCAAAATGGCTTTCTCCATGGCCATGTATTCCAGAATTTTCATAGGCGAAGAATACGGCGTGGCATGGGGGCTAATCGCAATATCCATCATGGCAATGTATTGCTGAATTTCGGCATGAGGAATACGCCCCAAGAAGCGGATCCACGCTTCTTGGCCTTTTTCCAGGTTAAATTCCACCAGTTCCTGATAACTGGGGCCGTCGCCTAAAAAGATCATGGTGGCGTTCAGTTTAGGCAGATTCAAATCTTCTAACACGGTAATCAGTTTATCAATATTGTGCCAGCGACGTAATATTCCCACAAAACCCAGTACAATCTTGCCTTCCAGATTCAGTTTTTTGCGTAACGGTCTGTCGTCAATATTCGGATTGAAGCGCTCTGGATCCGTACCATTGGGCAACACCGTGATCTTTTCTTCCGGCACACCATAATCCATCACAATCTTTTTTAAAGGCGTGGAAACCACAATCACATGCGGGGCGGCATTAAAAATCTTCTTTTCACCATATTGCGACAGCCAGGGAAAGTACAATTTTTCCCACTGCCGTTTCTGGATAGAGTAAGGCGAATTCACTTCCAGAATGAGGGGCAGATTGTTCTTTTTGGCAGCCCATAAAGCAGCAAAACTGAAATGCGCATACCGATCGTAAATAATATCCGGTTTAAAGTCATTAATTGCTTTTTGCAACATGCGTTTGCCCTTGATGTTGTAAGCCACTTCAGCCAGTTCGTAAACCGGGCCGGGAATACGATTTTTAATCCAATCCCAGCGCGACTCCCTGGCATCCTGCGCTTTACGAAATTGCGTTTTTTCGCCCACTAACGAGACCACCATAACCTGATGCCCAAGCTGAATTAAGCCATTGACAATGGATTGAATGTGAATGCCTTCGGCTCCGTCGCCCAGAGTTCGGTGGTGATACAAAATTTTCATAAACCGAGCACCTTTATTTCATCTACAATCGTGTCTTTAATTTCCGGGGGCGTAATTTGCTGGACAACCTGTTCGTGATTTTCCAGCACATAACGCACTTTTCCCACCATGTCCTGCACATTACGATTCTCATAAGTGACTGTGCCCGGTGGGCGACTCCCATTGTCGCAGGCCACCACAGGCACTTTTAACGCCAGGGCTTCCAGCACAGAAGAGGCAATGCCATCCTTAAAAGGAGTTCGCAGGTACAGTTTGGAGCGCGTCATGATGGTTAAAAAGGCGTCATGATCCTGATCGCCGGCCAGAATCACATGCTCTTCAATCCCCAATTGTTTAATGAGCGCCCGAATTTCCTCAGAGCCTAAATCAGAGCCCATGATGATCAGCCCAAATTTGGGGTAGGTTTCTACCAATTTGGCCACGGCATGAATCATGTCTTCAATGAAAAATTCCGGTCTGAAAAACACATAGCTACAGATGACCGGATCGTGTTCGGCAAAAAATTGTTCCACTTGCGGTTTTAGTTCCACTTTCTCAAAATTCAGGTACTGCTTACTGAAAGCCTGGATGGGGATAATTTTGTCCGAATTAATTCCATACCCCACGATCTTTTCTTTAACCGCTTCGTTATTGCAAATAATGTGACGTGGCGCTGTAAAGATAAATTTGTACAGCGGCGTTAATAAAGGCGCTTTAAATTGCGGAAAATATTTTTGTACCGGACCGGCGTGAAAAGTAATCACCGGACGCCGAAATGTCAACAACGAAATAAGCAGAGCCAGAGTCGTCAACACAAATCCCTTGGGCGAATCGCCGTTTAAATGCATGTGGATTAAATAGCCCTTTAGCCGGTATTTAAATACCTTTTTAACATAATCCAGCCCGCTAAATACCGGAATAAAATCGCGACCGGTTAAAAAGCGGCCCTTACCGGTGTTGAGTACTTCACAAATGTGGCCCTGTTTTTCCATTTCCTGCTTCAGAAAATAGATGCGCATCCCCCAACCGGCACGCGGGGGTGGATAGGAAGAAATCTCCAGTACTTTTATCTGTTTGTCCTTCACCGTTTTAAGCTCCTTTAGTGATTGGTTAAATGATTGATTAATTGATTGGCCTCGTCTGTCATTCCGATTTTCCCCCTCTCCCGATTTTTCGTTAGGGGGAGAGGGCCAGGGGGTGAGGACTACTCCCCCGCTCTACGGTTGCCTCCTGAATCACCCCACCCTGGTTACTAACGAAATGGTTTCCTCCCCGATCTGTAGCGTAATGGCCTCATCCGTCTCAATTCTGTACATCTGTTTTTCAAATTGCAGTTCTATGCCTCCCCTGCTGCGACGAATTTGCCACTGCTCCTCTTTGCGTGTCGGCAAAAACAATGTAAGAGCCTGCAGCGGGAAAGCGGTTTCGGCCGTTATTTCCAGCAGCGGAGCCGGCGTCCTGGCTCGATAGGTGGGCGAAATCCAGCCCTCTTGCGGCTCCTGACCTCCTTCAAAGATATGCTGCTGCCACTCAGCGGAAAACAGAGGTTCAAAAAGGAGTTGCAGGCCTGCGCCCGGTCCCTGAACTCTAAATTCTCTGTTCTGTTGTTCAAATGCAACTTTTGTTTTTTGATTAAAATGGAAATACCACTGCACTGTTGCGGAAAATGCATCCTGAGCAAACAGGGAATCGATGGCCAGCCAGAAGGTTTGGTCCACAAAGGCAAAGAGTCGCCGATGCACCGGCGCATGGGGTAAGCGCTGAAAACCGTAATGTTCAGCTTCCACAAGGGCCAGACGCTCCTGCCCTACCGTGCGCAGCACCTTGAACCTGGGAGCAAAGCTCCACTTTAAAATGCCTGTTTGCTTGGCCTGCGACTGCCTGTTGATGGTCAGCGTGTTGTGGGCAGCCGTGCTGCGAAAATAGCTGTGCCAATCATACGCCCCCCGATAATTTGAAAAACCGGGGTCAATCAATAACGATTCGCCAAATGGGGCAATTTCGATGGCCAGCAGATCGGCATGACCATGGGCCGCCGATGACCTTTCGTCATGGAAAACGCCATCCGCCAGGGGCCCGGCATCCATAAAGGAAAAATGGGCATCGGCTTTAAATCCTGAACGAAAGATGTAGTAACCGGAATGTTTGAGAATAATATTTTGGGAATGCGGTGCCTTTTCTCCCAGCTTAGCAAAACACGCTTTTTCCTCCTCAGACAGCATCCAGAAAGCGTCCTCTTGCAAACCGCCGGACATAAATTTCATATCTTCACGCTCAAACCACGCCGCGCCAAAACATTGATACGAACGAAAATCCCAGTTTGTTGGATCAGAAAAATAGATGGATCGCGCATCGTCGATATCGCCTATGAAGGGCAAGGCGCCATCGGGCCGCATCATGTACATGGAAAACTCAAGGGCCTTTTCCACACGGCGCAGCATCTTTTGCGGAACCGTTTGGCCATTGTGTTTGAGCAGGGATATGGTTTGCAGATAAAAGCCCAGGGTAAAATGGTGATAAAAGGTGGCCTGTTCCACGCTGCCACCATCCGCATGAAATTGCTTTTCTACCTGATCGTTTAAAATCTGTAGCGCTCTGGACGCCCAACCATCGGCCTCTTTAAATACCGGAAACAAAAATCCAATCGCAAACAGCGCAGCCGTTTCGCCGATTAAATGGTTGTAAGGGCTAAAGTAAAGGGAAAGATGATCGTTCAGGTGTCTGGCGCTCCAGTACAAAATTTTTAAAATGGTGCGCATCGTGTCCGGATTGGGCCGCTGACCTGCGGAATAAAAATAGAGCGTCCAGATCAGGGCCAGGGCACGCACTCCTACTTCCAGGGCGCTGGCCCAGGCAATTCCGGTCTGAAAAGGATTTTTGCGGTACCAATCAGAAATCAAATCGTCTACCTTTTTCTGGTACCGGACATCCCCGGTCAGATAATAGGCTTTGGCAATTTCAATTAAAAACTGCAACCGATTCACTTCCCACACGTGTTTTACATCGCCTGGATTCTGATTGGTAAAAATATCAATATCTTCGTAAAAGCCAGTAGGAAAAGGCTTCAAAGAAACCGGATCGGATTGCCAGGGAATGGGATCAGGCAACTGGAAGGAAACCCCTAAAAATTGAAAGCGATTTTGCAAAAATTTTTCGGCCCGGTCGATGCTTAAAGCAAACTTTTCCGGAAATTGTTTTTTGAATATGGCAGCCTTGTCCGCATCAAGAGGATCGGCAAGGGTTCTGAAATAGCGCCGATCCAGACTGAGGGTAACAATTTCATTAGATTGAAATACTTTTTGTAAAGAGGCATGCTCTTCTGAGAAAAGATTAAAATCATCGGAATAATAGGCCTTCACACGGTCTTTCAGATGTTTTCTCTCGCGGGCAATAATCAACTTTTCGCCCAGCCGAAAGCGGATTTCGTCCATGGAAAGCGAACGCAAACGTTTCAGTTTACTCATTACAGTCATTGCTGCACCGTTTCCTTTAAGTCTTTTAGAACCTGTTTCGCCAGATAGCGATTGTACACATTTTCAATTAAGCCATGCTCCCAGAAACGGGAAATTTTACCTAAATGCGTTACCTGATGAATAAGAAAGAAGATTTTAAACAGGGGATGCTGATTCGCCTGCGGATCGCCATAGCCTTCCAGAAAGGCCTGCTGCATTTTACGCACCACCTGTTTTTGAAAGGACGGTTTAAAACCCAAAAGGTAAAGCTGATGGTAAAAGCGTGCCAGGTCTTTGTAGGGCGAATTGATCTCGCACTTGCCAAAATCCAGAATCGTTACTCTATTTTGGGAAACCAGAACATTGGACAACGAAAAATCGGTATGCGTAAAACACAATGCATCTTTTTTTGGTCCTACCTGTTGCCATTGATTTTGCAGATAGGCAAGAATCTTTTCTTGCCAGCCGGCATCAAAGGCGATGTGAGGATTTTTAACCATTTTTTGCATGCGAATCAATAAATATTCCTGCAGATAGGCCAGGGAAACAGCTACCGGTTTTTCCAGATAGGGCACATCATCGTCAGTGGGAAAGGATTGGAATATTTTTAGCCACTCTCCGCTTTGGGCAATAAAGTGCAACACCTGAGAGAGCCATGAATTAGAAGGTAATAAGCGGAGAGTGTTGGTCAAACTCAGTAAATTTTTGCCCGGACTCTCACGTGTGACAATGATTAAGTGCTGTTCATCTAACCAGAGCGGTTCAATAACCTGAAAACGGACATTGGGTTTAAACTTTTCAAACCAGTAGCGACTGATGGCGTACTCTTTTTTAATATTGAAACGTTGCCTGGGCAGATCAACCACCTTGTAAAGTTTGACAAAGTATGATTCCTGCGGTCTGTTCCGGACTGCCATCTTTAAAATCAGGGAAAAGGGCCTTTCCAAAAACTGTTGCACCTCTATCTGCTGCGGAGACCAGGAGAGATGTTTTTCCAGCAGGCTCATGAGCTGATCATAGTTGAGTTGTAGAGTCTTGCGCTTGTAATGGCGATTAACGGTCCGTTGCGCCCTAAAGGATGTAATCATGCCTTCCGCCCGAATCAGTACGCGTTATGATATTTACTCTTTTTGCTTCCGCAGACATAGGCCTTAAAAACCGGCAGGTGCATTTTGCTGGTGATATTAATACGCCGTAAACGGTACAGGTCATCTCCGGATTGATTGTAGCCCGGGATCTGAGTTAGAGCCAGGGCAAAGCCCAGACTACGCATGATCTCGATGTGTTCCCCGGTAAAATCGCCCGGCTGACCATTGGGGTAGGCAAAAAATGTACAGGGCTGGTACGTGTGTTCTTCGATCAACGTTTTCGAACGTTTCAACTCCTGCTCTACACTCTGAAGGGTTAGCATGCTCAACAAAGAATGGGTGTGCGTATGCGAACCAATGTCCATGCCCCGGTCGGCCATCTGTTTTATTTGAGGCCAATCCATAAAAGCGTAACGTTCCGGCACTTCCTGCACTGGATGGGTAGACACTTCTGTTTTAGCTTTCAGTTGTTGTAACAACTGATCCGCTTCCTGGCGTTTGAGCGTCTTCATGTATTTGCGTAACGCTGAGGAAGCTCTGATTTTTTCTTTTTCTGATTGCAATGTAAAATGGAACTTATGCTCTTTAAATTCCAGGGTCACCGCCTTTTGGGCTGTTCGGAATAAGAGGTAATTTACCCAGTCGGTCCAGAGGCAGTCGTTGCTCCCCACCAGCGCGGTGGTTACAAAAAAAGCAGCCGGCAGATCGTTTTTTTGCAGCATCGGCCAGGCATACTCAAAGTTATTCCGGTAACCATCATCAAAGGTAATAACCGCGTAGTTTTCCTGCAAATCACCGGAGGTCAGCACACGGTGAGCTTCTTTCAACGAAATAACTTTAAAGACGCTTTTCAGCCATTTTAGTTGTCGATCAAATTCAGAAACGGACACCGCATTCCGATTTTCGTAAGCGGTAATGTTTACCGCATCGGGCAAAACGGAGTGATAGGTAAAAATGGTAACCGAAGGCCATTTTTTACGGAATGCCTCCCTATTTTTACCCATCAAATCCCAGAGAATAAAAAAAGCTCCTTTGATTAAATCACGCATAAAAAACCTTCTTTTTCTCCATCCATTGCAGATAAAGATTTTCGTAATTCTGGATCATCACCGGCAAAGAAAATTCTTCTCTTGCTTTACGCATGGCGTTCTGGCCTAATTCTCTGGCTTTCTGAGGATTCCGGATTAACCATTGCAACGCTTTGCTCAACTCCTCAACGGAATTGGAAGCAAATAGTAAACCGTTCTGGCGATGGTCAATTAATTCCGGCGTGCCCCCAACATTGCTGGCCACCACCGGCAGCCCTGTGGCCATGGCTTCCTGAATGACATTTGAACAACCCTCACTTAAAGAAGGCAAGACGAAGATATCAAAAGCATTTAGGTATCCTGGAATATCTTTTCGATAGCCCAAAAACTGCACATCGTTTTGCAGATTTAAATCGCGGGACAATTTTTTTAATTCTTCGACCAGAGAATACTTGGGCGTATCGCCAATGATCATAAATTTAGCTGCCAAATTTTGTTTTTTAAGTTCGGCCAGGGCGCGAATCATCAACTGATGATTCTTGACCTTCATTGGCCGGCCCACTGTACCGATCAGGATGGTCTGGTCATCAGCAAGCAATTCCTTACGGTACCTGGCTCTTTTTTGCGCGTCCGGCTTAAAACGCGTTACATCGACCCCATTGAGGATGGTAACAATTTTTTCGCGCTTAATCCCGATAGTGCGGCTCAGTTCATCAGCCAGTAAGGACGAAACCGAAAGCAACTGATCGGTTAAGTTAAAGAGTAAACGCTGAATCCATTTTCTCTTGAAATCCTTGTGAAACGTACCATGCTCGCCATGCAAAATGACCGGTACTCCGGCCAGTTTAGCCCCTAAAACGCCTTCCAATAGTGTGCCCCAGGAATGACTGTGCAAAATGTCGATTTGTTCTTTCTTAAAGGTTTGCCGCAATCTTAAAATTAGAGAAGGATCGTTGCCCTCTTTTTTGTTCAGGGGGATCAATCTGGTTTTTTCCGTGTCCAGATTCAACGTATCAAATACTCGATCGAAAACGATCAAAAACGTTTCAAAACGTTCGCTGTCCATCCCGTTGAGCAGCTTGACAATGCCCATCTCTTTACCGGCTGGTGAAAGATAATTAATCAGATGAGCCACGCGAATCT
This sequence comes from Caldithrix sp., assembly GCF_056497305.1. Taxonomy (NCBI): domain Bacteria; kingdom Pseudomonadati; phylum Calditrichota; class Calditrichia; order Calditrichales; family Calditrichaceae; genus Caldithrix; species Caldithrix sp. The sequence continues at coordinate 34,522 of NZ_JBSMDE010000194.1, forward strand.
TTTTAGAGTTCATTCAAAACCTTTTCAAATTGTTTGGCATATTTCTGATAATTGAACTGGTCGATGTAGTCCGGATCCGGATTAAAGGGATAAGAACGATTCAAAATGGCCAGAATGGCCTCTTCAATGGCCTGGATATTTTTTGAAGGCGCCAGTAGTCCCAAATTTCCTCCTTTTAAAATTTGATGCGTAGCGCTGTTCTCCTCTGCAATGGCCAGAATGGGCTTACCGGTGTAAATATATTCAAATAATTTAGCCGGAATTTGCAGGTCGGTTTCCGGTTGAATCAACAACAGGGCGTCTGCCTGGTACATGGTTCGAATGCTTTCCGCAAAACTCACCGGCGGTTTAAAAACAACGTAATCCTCTACCTGTAGTGTTTGTACCTTTTGATAAATGAATTTTAATTCCGTGACCACGCTTCCGATAAACTCAAATTTGACCTGCCCGGGCGTAATCAATTTTTCCTGATGCAATTGGCGAATGGCCTCCAGTAATGGTTCCGGATTCCTGCGTTTGTACAATGTACCCAGATGGACAAAACGGAAGACTCCCTTTGCCGAGTTAACAACCGGTGGGGTGGAATCCAATACAAAATCATCGGGATCAAACCCGTTGTAAAACAGGATGAACTTTTCCGGCTTTTCATTTTTGTACAACTTTAAATATTCATCGCGCATTTTAGAGGTAACAAAAAACAGTTTATCGGCGCTTTTAACGCACAATCTTTCCACCGCTCGCTCAGCCAGGTAACGCAAAACATGGCCTCGATCCCAGCGCGAGAGGGCCCAGGGATCCCTAAAATCGAGCACTAATTTTTTGTGCATCAACTTTTTTAAAATCATGGCAATAATAAAGGCCGAATGCGGGGGAGCTGTGGTTAAGATAATGTCGATTTTTTCATGTCTGATCACCCGAATTCCTTCGGCCACAGCGTGCGGAAGCCAGCCGATATATTTATCAGGAAATTCAAAAATAGCAAAGAAAAAACGACGCAAGGCGTCAATCACATTACTTTTCCAGCTCCCCCCGGAGGACGCAACAATTCCTGCCTTTTTTTTATCGACTGAAATTTTAACCGCTCCGGAGGTTTTTTTTCGTTTTTTTAACAGGGAACCCAGGCTCTGTTTTAAAAAGGTAAACAGATGGGTTAAATCGCTTTTGTGCGTTCTAAATACTTTAACCGATGGGGGAATCTTGGCCTGATTGCCCATCAACTGGCCCAGCTCCTGATTGTAATATTCTTCCTTTAAGGTTAATACTGAAAAATTAAATGTATTGTGGTCCACGTATTTCAAAATTTTAGCCACGCGTCGCGTTCCCACCGATGGATTGGGTGGGAAATTGACCGTCACAAATAGAATATTCTTTTGACACATATTAAACCTTTAATAATGATGATTAAACTTCTTCCAGGGCTAATTCCTTTTCGGCATTCTCATAAATTTCATTGACCTGAATATTTCTTAAAGCCACGGCAAAGGCCCCAAACCAATAAATAACCTCTGAGTAGAGCCGATTGTGAAACATTCCGGCCACCAGAATACCGATTAATCCCATTTGAATGGCCATGGCATCCACATAGTAGCGATAGCTCGGCGCCTTAAAGCGATCGCGCCGAATGCGGCCCAATATGAGGAATGTGTGAATAATAAAGCCAAAAAATAAGATAACGCCCACAAAGCCCCATTCTACCAGCACCAGGAAAAAGGTATTATGGACGGTCTTCGCTCCCTTTTCTTCCATGACCTCTCGTAATTCTGGAACATAATCCATGACCAGCGTCTGATAGCCGTCGCCTCCAATTCCAATAGGATGATCTTTCCACATTTCAATAGCTCCGCGCCACAGGTAAATGCGGCTGGAAGCGCTACCTTCCTGTTCATAATTATCGATGGTCTTTTGCCGTTCCCAGAATTGTTCGTTGGCCAGGGTGAAAACCAAAATGGCCCCACCCACCAGCGCTAGAATAACGCGCCAGCGCAATCGGCCTTTAATCCAGAAAACGGCCAGCAAACCGATGACCAGAACTGCCACAAAAGACGCTCTTGAATTGGCCAGAATGATTAAATTGATCAGAAAAGGGACTGAGATGAGCGTAATCACCTTCTCCCAGTTTTTACCGATTAAAAAGTAGAGACCAAAAAAGGGCAGCATGGCAGCCACATGTGCGGAAATGGCATTTTCTTCTGTTGAATTGGGCGCGATGACGCCCAGGTCTCTGTTCGAGCCCCGTTCATAGGCGATGCGCCCGAAATTTGCCACCCCTAACAACAACACCCAGATAATAAAACGAAAGTGTTTTGTCTCGCGAATGATGTACATCATTAAAAAAATTTGAATGGTTAGTTTGTAGAAGATTTCCGCTTTTTTAAAGCTCGCCTTGGGATCAACCGCGAAGAATGCGCTGATAAAATACATCCAGAGCGTAAAACCGATGAGCCAGAAAATGAGTTTGTAATCTGCGCTGTGCAGAGGTTTTAGCTTTTTCCGGTTAATAATCAAACTGACCAGCGTGACTACGGAAATTAAAAAAGACCAGCGAAAATCGGGCAAGCTGCTCCCCCACCACTGATAGGGAGGATGGTTGTGCCATTCAAAAATATAGGTGGCCACGCCAAAATACGGATGCCGAAAAGTTAAAACCAGACCCGTAAAATAGAGTATTAAGAATAAAATAGCTGAAATAGACATGGTTCAACGGCTCGCTAATTGTAAACTGGCAAAAGGGAAAACGCCTACCCGCGGTCGGCGCGGCAAATTCTGTTCTAAAAAAGCGCTGAGCTTTTCTCGCTCTCTGAACAACAAATAGTCGGAATGAAAAACAGCATAAAATGCATCGTCCGAAATGTTCGGCGAATAAAAGATTAATTTTCGACCTTTTAAAAAGCGCAAAGGCCTGGGCTTTCGGTAAAGCCGCCCGCCGGGTTCAAACAGGCCGTGATGCCCCAATCCTTCGGAACAGGCCGAAGTGACCAGCACCATTCCCTGCTCACTGAGCAGGGAACCCCCGGCCGATTTTAAGGGGATAAAAGCATTTTCGGCCTGTAACAATTCTGTGTCTTTGGGATAGGCATTGAGAACGAGCAGGTCGTAAACCTTTTCCCGAGGTACGGAAGTTAAATAGAGCTGACGCGCTTTTTCAGCCGCCTGGCGGTGGGCCTCCTTAAAATCGCCGGTAAACAGATCGGCCATACTACGGTCAGCATTAATGACCACACCCATAAAATATTCCAGGCCAATCTGTTCCACAAGAGATTCTATCACCGACCGGAATTTATTATGTTCAACATCGCCCAGCTTACCCATAAAGCCCATTAAAACCGACTTATGGGTTTTGCTGATAATTTCAAGATCCGAAATACCCGGGATCAACATTTTAGCCCCACCGCTAAATCCGGCAAAACTGTGGGGGGTTAAGCCGCTAATTACCATTCTGAAATCGGCTTGCAAATAGTGCTTGTTTATCTTAACCTCGGTTTTGCCCCATTGCAATCCGGTGGCCAGTGTTTCTGCCGGATTGTGGTTTAAACAGAGATACTGCTCAACAACACTCTGTCCGATTTTTTGAGCCATTTCTGCTTTGTTTAACGGACGGTGAGAACCCAACCCCACTAAAAACGAGATTTGTTGCTTTGCAAAGCCCAGAACATGAAGCCTTTGTAAAATAACTTTAATCAAAGGCTCCAGCTTAACTGGCCTGGTCAGGTCATCGACCACAATGACTATTTTTTTGGGCGCTTGTTGGTTTATGGCTTTGTCCAGATCAACCAGTTTTTCCACAATGGCTGTTTCAGTCATGCGTGGCTGATTTTTCAAATCGTAATAATCGATATGAGCTTCAGCCGGTAATTCAATATCCAGGGATGAATCCCGATACCATGCGCCCCAGGGCAACGATATCACACTCATTTACTCACCGCTTTTTGTTTAGTGCGATTGAATTTCTGCAACACAGAAGTTATTTCCTGTAAAAGGTTTTTGTAGGTAGCATCCCTTATGATGAGATGGGCCACAATCAGGGCAACAAGCGAAGTACCTGCAAGGATAAAAAACATGGGAATGCTTTTAATGTCAAAATAGGGAAGCGCTATTTTTAATGCCACCAGACTAAAAAAAATCTGAAACGAACTGTACATGACCGGCGCTTTTTGCGTTGTCCAGAACTCTTTTAAGCCGAACGGCAGGCCTTTCAGGATGATTCGTAAAATCAAAAGACCATACACCAGGGTAGAAAGCACCACGGCTACCGCTACGCCATTGATTCCGTAAGGCATAAAAAGCATGATGGCCCCGCCTAACAAAATCAGGTAAACAACCTGAGCTTTTATTCTTTGATTAATAAAATCCATGGCAAAGATCACCGGAAAAAAGGTGGAAATGATGGTCTTGACCAGGCCGGAGCCGCACATAATTTGTAAAGGCACAATGGTATTTAACCACCGGGGGCCATACAAATTGTAAACCAGTGAAGGCGCCAAAAAGATGAGCCCGATCAATATGGGATAGGCCACCAGAGAGGTGTAGCTCAATACCTGAGTAAGATTTTTCACCACGCGTTGAGCGTCATCTTTGATCTTAGAAAAGGCAGAAAAAAGCGCTTCGTTCATGGAACGACCGATTTGCCGACGCGTCATGTCCATCAGATTAAAGGCCCGCTCATAATAACCCAATGCTTCGGTGCCCAAAAATCGCCCGATCAACAGATAATCAATATTGTTAATGAAATAGTTTAGATATTGAACAAAAGAAACGCGCATGCCATAGGAGTACAGGTTTTTAAAGATGGACCGTTTAAAATAGAGTCTTGGCACAAAGCGGGCAAAAATAACCACCAGAATCAGGTTAACGAAAACCGAAGCCACCTCTCCAATAATTAAACTCCAGACGCCAAATTGCAAGATAGCCAGGACAATAGCGATCGAATAACTGGTAATGGAACGCGCGGAGCGGGCAATGGAAATGCCTTTAAAATTTAAGTCCCTTTTTAAAAGGCTTTCGGCAATCATGATAAATGTATTTAAAATAAAGCTGATCGAAATAACGCGTACCAGATTAATGACGCGCTGGCTGTGAACGAATTGCGAAAAATATGGCGCTCCAACAAAGAGCACGGTAAACACCAGCAGATTTATGATTAAACTGGCCGTAAAAACCGTGTCTATTTCGTTTTTATTAATTTCCTTTTTCTGAATCAGAACGGTCGAAAAGCCAAAATTGGTTAAACGCCGACCAAATCGGATGACAATCAGAGTTAAACCATAAAGCCCAAAATCTTCCGGAAATAAAATGCGGGCCAGAATAATGGACGTAATCAAGCGCGAAGTTTTAGAAAACAGAATATTGAAAATATTCCATAAAACAGCGACTTTTGTGCGCTCTTTTAAATCTTTGGGCAATGTCAGATTCCTCGTAAATTAGCGGAAGGAGGGCACATTAAGCGACGGCTCTTCCGGATTTTTTGCTTTTACTGTAAAGTGATAGGCTTCGCAGCCGGCGTCGGCCTTAATGTGGTAACGGCCTAAAATCTTTATGATGCTTACCTTGCCAATATTAACATACCCCATGCGATAAACAGACCGCAGTGAAGCGAAGTTGTTGGTTTCCACGTAGGAAATGAGTCCCTTATACCCCTCATTGGTAACCGTCTCCAGGGCTTTGGCCATACCGATGGCATGTAATCTTTGCCCTCGATATTTGGGATGCGTGTAACCTTTGTACATGTACACCCACACAGGATCATAATACAGCACCAGGTCTCTGGTGATGGGCGTTGGTTTGGTGGAATACCATCCATAACTGGCCAAAAAGTCTCCATCCAGGATAGCAAAGCAGCGATCGCCATTGGACAAAGCGCGGTCTAAAAATTTTTTTGACAACTGGGTTTCCGGATCATCACTGTATTTTTTAACCTCATCAACGGTTAAAAACTTGTGCGTGTATTGCGGATTGCCCTGTAAATACTTTGGATTCAGGGTCTGCATGGTAACAATCATACCTTGCAATTCTTTGTAAAAAGTAATCTTATTTAAAAACGAATATTTAAGCGCATGCAAAACGCCCCTGAAGCCAAATTCCTTTTGAATTCGTTTTAAATCATTCAAATTCATAATTTCAATGCCTTTTGTTGATTATGACTGTCTGGAGTGAATGTAATTCACAATTGCATTAATACTATCAAAATTTTCAGGATAAAGATCATCGTCATCTACCTGAATATTAAATTTTTGTTCGATAAAATTAATGAGATCCAACATTTTAACCGAATCGATGATTCCCAGTTCTAAAAGGGAGTCATCGTAGTCGAGTTGTTCAAATTCTTCCTTCAACGATTCGTCATATAAGAAATTTATGATTTCTTTGTGCAGATCCATATTTCACCTCCTTCATTACGCATCTCTATCGCCAACGGTCATAAACCAGTTGGCTCCATTTAAAACCATATTAGCTAATCTTTCATTTTGCGATTCATTGGCATAGGCAATTACCGATGAAGTAGCGTCATTTCGCTCCTTAAAGCCGATTTCTTGTAATAATGGGATTATCGGATTATTTATCTGTAAGATGAATGAAAGTGTGCCTCCGAACCTCTTTTTGTACACCGTGTTAATGAATTCAATAAAAAGCGCTTGAATTTGCCTGTGATAGTCTCGGATCAGCACATCGATAACATGCACCACGTCCTGTTTAACCGTAAAAAAAATCGTCCCCAGTAATCTATTATCCAAAAAGCAATCAAATTGCTGATATGAAAAGTTGGGATGTTGGGCAAATTTCCAGTTTAAAAATTTACAATTTCTGATTCCAATGACTTTAAACTGATTTTTCATCTCATCGAACACCTGTTCGTGTTGCTGGTTGCACTGGACGTTTGGTAGAATTTTACCCTGCACTCTTCCGGAGCCGGCCAGGGCATATTTTACACGCCATACGGTGTTTACAGGCCAGGCCAACATTCTGGCCAGTGTGGGAATAGTTATTTTATCTTTTAGATAGCGATCTATTTTTAAGGGCAGGGCAAAGCGACGCATTTCACTCATTTTTTTATGCCCCACTCTAAAATGAATGACCTCCATCCTCTTGTTGGGATGGGCATAAAGGAAAGGCACCTGACCGCTATCCACACCGTTTTTAGCTTCACGCCGTAATTTTAGAGCTACCCCCAGGGTTCGATATTTCTGGTCAATTGAGAAGTCACCGCAATTCCAGGCCATATATTCTTTTCCTTCTACAAATATCGGCCTGGGAAAAACCCCGGTAAAGCCCACGGGGTTTCCCGTCTTATCATCATAGATCAGCCAGGCTGTGGCCCGACCGAACGGATTATTTAGATAGATCCAATCGAATCGTTTTTCGTAATCCGTATCGGTGCGGCTCCTGTTCCGCTGGAGGATGGCAACAATCGTCTCTTTATCCTTTTCCAGATCAGCTACTTTAACATGATATCCCATCGTTTACTCCTGGCGTATTGTCTTCCATGTGGTGTACGTTTTCCCCCTAAAAGCATCCCAGATGCCCTGTAAAGAAGCCAGATTAACCATATCAAAATAATAGATGAAATTAACAAAAAAATCTGAACGTTTCCCCTTACGATCGCGCAGGTAGCCCCAGAAAGCCAGAGCATGAAAAAGTATCTGTGCAACCTGGCTCAACCGGTAAAAGGAGCTTAGACCTGTTATCTTAGCATTGCTTACAAAAATAATCAGCACAAAGAGTCCCCCCAACCAGCGCAACAATTTGTGGCTGAAGATTTCCCAGGCAAACAATCCGGTTTTAAAAGGGTTGAGCACCTGGACATTTTTCCACAACCCGCGCCAGCTACGATTCACAATCCGGCGTTTTCGCCAATATTCCTTTAGAAAAGAGGGCGCGGCTTCCTCATAACAAATGGCATGGGGATTAAAAATGCCACGATACCCCTGTAAAATAATGTGCAGCGGGTTTACAAAATCATTAATATCATCGGCGGCCAGTGGTTTGAACAACTTTGTACGGATGGCATAAATGGCTCCGTCGCCGCCTACCACAGAACCGATTTTCGACTCATTGATTTTCATTTTGATCTCAAAAGACCAGTACAGCTCTTCCTGGTTGGCCGACGCCTGGCTTTGATTTTCATAATAACGAGCATGCCCCACAACATATCCCACCCCGGGATCGGCAAAATATTTGACCAGTTCTTTAATAGCTTGTTTATCATAAATGGAGTTGGCATCAGAAAAGACCACAATCTCGCTGTCAATCTTTTCCATTACTCTGGTAATTCCAAAGGTCTTTCCGCTTCTCTCCTTAATTCGGAATAGATGTACCCTTTGATCCCGAAATGCTTGAACCCGTTTATCGGTTTGATCGGTAGAAGCATCTGAAACCACCCATACCTCGAGCTTATCTGCAGGATAATCCAGTTCCAGAGTGTTTTGTATCTTGTCCGCAATGACACTTTCTTCATTAAAGGCAGAAATGATCAGGGAAACAGACGGGCAATAATCTTTGTCCTCTTTTACCGCTTTTGTTTTAAACTTTGCCAAAAGGATTAAAAGAAATGGATAGCCCAGATAGATGTAGATTAAAATGAAGAACGTGATCCAGAATATGAATTTAGCCATGTGTTATTTCGCCAATTGATTAAACTGTTCGCAAATAAAATTTAAGTGTTTGGCAGTCAGGTCCTGATGAATGGGTAACTCCAGGATCGTCTGGCGCAGGTTCGCTACTTCCGGAAAACGATCTGCCGGAATATCAGGGTGCCACTGACGCCAGAACCTGGCACAGTCGATGCCACGTCGGGTTAATTCCTGAAATACGGCTTCTCTGTTGTCAATCTTCACCGGGAAAAACCAGGGCACTGCGCCTTCGGGCAATTCTGAATACAGATGAAATTTCTCAGGAATATGCTGTAACATAAACCTGAAATTTTCTCTCCTCCTGGCAATCACCTTATCAACCGAAATTTTATTGATTAAATAACGAGAGAGTTTTGAAATTCCCCAGGTTGCCTTTGTTTCATCAAATCCGGTATCGAGCACAGGGACGCGTTCCACTTCCATTTTATCAGCCACGGATGACAACCTGCTTTTGGCTGCCTGTAATTTTCGTCCCATTCCGTTAAATCTTAAATCAAGCCAGTTAAAAAACAGACCGGCGCTTCTACTCAAAGTGGACAACATCTGCGGCGCCTGGGTTTCAATCTCAAACTGGAAATTTTTCTGGTTAATAACCAGCCCACCACCATTGGGAATGGGCAGGCTCTTGTAGAAACAAAAAATTCCAAAATCTCCGAAACTACCCAGAGGTTTGCCTTTGTAAGTGGAAAATAATCCCAGAGCATTATCTTCGATCAAAATCAGATTGTATTTTTTTTTCAACTCCAGAATTTTGTCCAGATACTGTGGAATACCCACATAATGGATGAAATACAAAACGCGAAAGACCCTGGTTTTTAACTGTTCTTCGAGCCCTTCAAAATCGATGGTTGTGTCGCTATGTACATTGTAATACGCCAATTGCAAACCAGCTGCCAAAAGGGCCCTGATTTCATTGCCATGGTTGTAAGCCGGAAAAAGCAGTTGGTCAATGCCTTTCGATTTTAAATATTTACCTAAAAAATAGATGCCATTACGGGCAAAATAAAACAGGTGTAAACCAGTGGCATTGAATGGGAAATAGCGCTCAAACACCTTATTGGAAAGTTTCAAAAAATAAAAGGGGCTGATGGCCTGCAGGGATGGAATATATTTCATCTTATTTCACAATCTTCTGTTTTAGAGTTCTCAGGAAGTTTACCTTTCTTAGAGCCGGCAGTAATTTTGCATTGACCTGATACAACAGGCGCCCCTTGAATGTATTTCCATAGATGTATAGGGTCGCATGTTGATTTAGCTGGTTGGTCCATTCCAGCTTCCAGGGCATGGAAGGGCCTAAAAAATCGAAACGTTGTAATTTTTGTTCGAACAATTTTTGCAACAAAAAATAGATCATAATTTGTCCTGGTGAAAATTTAGCCACTGATTCATCATAGGCCACTTTGAGCAGGTAAAAAACCTGATCGTAGATAATCGAAAAATTGAAGGCCACCAGGCGTTGGCCAAAATAGAGTCCCCCAAGATGTAACAGGCCTCGTTTGTAAAAGTGATGGGCCACATCAAAATAAAAATTTTTGACGTTTTGCGATTTCAGAATGGCCGACCCCTGTTTACCTTTCCATCCGCTGGCTTCCAGTTCCAGCCCGGCCCGGACAAACGCTTCCAGCTCCTGAGCATTTCCCTCAAAAACGCGATATTCAATCTTGCCATGTTCTTTTTCTGCATTGCGCATGCGTCGTCTTAAATTCCGTCGAAAATGCCCTCGCAAACCGGCAAAATAGCTTTCCCAGTCGCCTGTCAAATCCAGATAGGGAGGTCGTTTTTGCTCCTCCAGGCTAAATTTTATTTTTTCTTCTTTTAATACCTTGATGGTCAGATCATCATAAATGAATTCCCGAAACTTAAAAAAATCAAATTGGTCTCTATTTTGAACAGCCTTTAACCAGAAACGAAAAATGGCTTCTTTTTTTTGAGGCGCCAATGTCAACTGAGTACGGAAGGAATGCGAATTGGCGGTAAAGCTCAGACCTTTAAATTTTAAACCGAAGTGCATTTCTTGCTGATTTTTAATAAGCGGGATGATACCAATAATTTGTTTCTCATCATCGGTAATAATGTGGATTATATTATTATCCTTATTTTCGACAAAGTGAAGTATCCAGAGATTAATCCATTCGAACGAAGTAAAAGGATTTGCCCTGTTTTCACTCGATTGGATATGATTCCAGTCTTCTGTCAATTTATCGATTTCTTTAAAGTGATATTGGATTAAATTCATAGATCCTTTCTATGTTATGGTATTTTGTTCACTATTGAAGGGCCGGCCAAATTGGTAAACCATAGTGGCAGTTTTCGCCATATTTTGATGGCCAGCTCGAATTTGGGATTCTCTTTGTTCACTTCCGGCAACTGCCCTTCCGGCCCTAACAGATAATACCAGTAAAGTTGTATTTCCTCTCCCCCCCACTGCTTTTTAAAGCGATGTGTACCGCCATCACGTGTTCCCCGTCCAAAATCAAAAACGCGGTAGCCATTTTCAATAGCTACTTTAAAAGCTTCCCAGTAGAGGAGCATATTGGGGCTAAAACGATTGTATTTGCGCAATGAAGACGCCCAGGGAATTTCCATTGTTTGTTTATAGCCTATTAAAAAGGCGGCTGCAACCGGTAATCGGTCTTTGGAATAGACAACCACAATATGCGTTTGTTCTGGAAGTAATTTCAGGATGATCTGAAAGATGTTTTTTGAATACACCGGTGTTCCGAGGTCACGCATGTTGCGGCAAAATACATAGTAAAAATCATCCAATAAATCAAGATGCCCGCTGCGCGCGAACATGCCCTCTTTTGTAGGGCGTTTTATCTGGCTGCGTACTTTTGCTTTAAAACGCTTTAACAGCTCCTCTTCATTTTCCGGCAAATTCAGATAAAAGGTCACCTTGTTGGTCTTTACCGGTAAATCGAAGGCCTGCGGTTGATGATAACGAATCTCCAGCACATCTGATTCCGTCTCTGTGAGCAATTCATGCATCTTCGTCAACAACGCGCTTTTGGCCTGTTCCGACGTCCAGAGGGGCCCCCCATAATTTACATAGGGTAACGAAACCAATTGTTTGCCGGCAATAAAGGTATGAAAACGCACCACAGGCAGGATGCCCTCTATCTGCTGCTGATTGTTTTCCACAAAGTAGTAGAGAGTCTCCCGACCGAAAGCGGTTTCGAAGATAGTTTTCCATAGGGTTTTATGATAGATTTTGGCCCAGGGATGGTTATCTACAAATCGGTCCCAATCCTGATGCCTCTCTTCAGTCAGTTTTTTTAAATGCATGTTCTCGCCCGCGTTATTAATAAAATGGGGATTCGACAGACATCAAATCCCCACTCTTTTGAAACAATTGAACATTTTTTTAAAAACAATCTCAATAATTGTAATAAGTGTAGCGATATTTTTTATGATCAAAATCTTCTTTGGCAAAATTCAGTACAACACCGACCATTTTTTTGTTCAGGTCGCGATATTCATTGATCTTGGTTTTTAATTGCACAATATTCGATTTGCCCGCCCTTACCACCAGCAAACCGCCATCTACATACCTTGATACAATGACTGCATCCGAAGCCACGGCCAGAGGGGGCGTATCCATAATGACGAAACCAAAACGGTGGGAAAGAAAGGCAATCAATTCCTGTGCTCGGCTGCTCCCCAACAATTCAGATGGATTGGGGATAGGAACGCCGCTGCTGATCAAATACAGATTGGGGATATGGGTGGATTGAATAATTTTGCGCACATTCTCATCCGTAATATCGGCATTACTGTAAAGAAAATCGGAAAAACCAGGTTTCTTTTTGCAGGCAAAAGAGTTGTGCAATACGCCTCTTCTCAAATCGGCGTCGATCAGAATGGTCGGCAGTTTTTGCTGAGCAAATGTAATGGCCAGATTACCGGCATTCAAGGATTTTCCTTCATCTGGATTGAGCGAGGTAATAAAGATTGATTTCAATTTCCGATCCGAATTGAACAACAACTGGGTTCTTAAACTTCTGTAAGCTTCGCCTACCGGTGTAGGAGAATAGTCCGCCGTTACCAGCTTAGGGTCCACGCGCACTGCATCATCAAATTTTACATCCACAATCTCTTTTTCTGTTTTAATAACCGGGATTTTACCAATCACCTTTAAGGGAATGTTCTTTTCCAATTCTTCGGCGCTACGAACCGTTTTGTCAAAAAAGTCCAAAACCAGAACGACCACAATACTAAATCCCAGGCCTACAAGCAAACCAAACAGGGCAATCTTCAAATAAGTTTTGAGTTCACTGATTTTCAAAGGGACCACGGCTCTGTCCAAAACAACTACATCACCAACTTCCACGGCGTCGGCAATTTTAGCCTGATTGTAACGGACTAATAGAGAAGAATACACTTCATCGGCCACAGAACGTCTGCGTTCCAGTTCGGCCAATTTCAACTCTTTGGCCGGTAATCTTCGTATTTTGCTTGTGTTTTCAGAAATCTTGCGATTTAAATCGGTTATTTGATTGTCAAAATTTTTAAGGACGTTTTGGGCCGTTAACAGGACTTTGTTCTCCAGATCTTTTAATTTTTTGGCATTTTCTTTTACATAAGGATGAGAGGGGGCGTACTGTCCCAATAAGCGGTTTCGATCAGCGGTTAATGTGGTAAATTCCGAGGCCAACGCCGGGGCTGTTGGGGCTCCCTGAGAACCTAAAAATGAAATAATTTCATTTAACACAGAATACCGATCTTCTCCAGTTTTGGATTCCAGGCGCTTGATCAAACTTTCCAATTCATGTTTTAAATTGGAGATTTGCGTTTTTTGCGTTTCCAGAACAGAAACACTACTGATGGCCCCTGTGGCATCTGCAGTTAAACCGACCCATGGATTTCTTTCACGAAATCTTTTCAGTTCCTGAGCCGCTTCGTCCAATTCCTTTTTAGCGGTTTGTAGCTGTTCTTCCAGAACACTCAACACCTCTCTGGTCTGGTATTTTTTCAGATTTAGATTTTCTTGTACAAACTGATCTACAATTTCATTGAGTGTTTGCGTAATTAAATAGCGGTCTTCGCCTTTTAAGGTTAAAAGAAGTAGAGTTCTTGCTCTATTTTTAAACTGATAACTCAAAGAACTCAATAAATTCTCAATGGCCCGAGGTCTTGAATTCACCGTATAAATTAATTCTTTATGAGCGTTCCAATACTCTTTTCTTAACTTTAGTCCCACGCCGCCATAAACCACAATTCCATCTTCGGGGTAGTCCACTTCCAGAACTTTTTTGTCTTCAATGGTATGATCCTGACTGGTGTAAAACAACAACAACTTATTACCCTGTTTTTTCAGGACAAATCGCCCCTTCAGGTAATTGGGTTGTAAAAATACGCTATCGGCTGCTTCATGGCGATCCACACCGCTAAAGCGCACCACCAGACTAAGGTCATCCACCACTTTACCCAAAAACTTGCGGCTCATTAAAATACCCAGCTTACTCTCAAAATCCGGCCGGCCTCTTGAATCAATTTCACTTAAAGAGCGTGTATCCTGAAACTGCAGCAAAGCCTGAGTTTGGTAAACCGGCCTGGGACTTATTTTGTAGAGAAAAGCGGCCGTAAATAAGAAGCCAATGATAAAAAGCGCCAGCATCAGCCATTTTTTTCGTCTGAACAAGCGTAAGTAATGATGCCAGTCCATCTTGGAATCGGTTAAATTTAAATCCGGTGATTTCTTTTGATTATTCATAATTTTCCCTTTTAACTATCATCTACTCCGTAAAATTAAAACATCACGCTGATACGTATTGTAAATAGCCCAGATGGTCGTGGCAAAGGTCAGGATGGGCATGACATCGCGTACCGTGTCCCAGAACGTTCGCCGGGTTGGGGAAGGCGTCCAAAAAATATCGCCTGATCGAAAACCCATATTTTTTAGAGAAACGCCGTTTTCAAAAAATTTGGTTAAATCGCCAGATCGATCATCTTCTCCCCTTTGCCAGTGCATCTCGTAAATCCCGTCCTCCATCAAAGTGCCTCCGGCCAGATTAACCAGGTCCCAGAGTGAACTGTTAATATCCACATAATAAAGCCCTGGCCTGGTGAAGCCCCCTAAAAGGCTGACTCTGACCAGTGGTTTAACATAGACATTGGGATAGCGCAAATAATTTTCGTAATGTTTTTTAAGAAAGGTGACTAACTGCGGTACGCTCAATTTGGTTACCTGCACTTTTCCAATAATTGGGAATTCCGCAAAACCACGATCATCAATAGGATAAACACCGTTTAAAATGGAAGTGGTATCGGGCAGGGTAGAAACCATCAAAGCATCGCCGGGTTTAAAAGGAAATTGCGCCCATCCCGGATCCATATAAAAATTTAATAACGAATCCTGAGCATAAACCGACGCACTCATGCTGAACAGAAAAAGAATAAAGATCAGTTTTCGCATATCTTCACCTATTAATTTAACATGATCGATAAAAACGATATCTTTTGGCTTTCGTATCCAGGTCTAAATCGCGTAAAATTTTGTACAGCCGAAAGATGCTTACTTTTGTCTTGCCAAAATGAGGATGCCTTAAAATTTTCTTAATCCCCCAGATACCCACTAACGGATTCTGAGCAATGACACGTTTGACCTTTTCCGGCAGAGGCAAATCGGCCAGTTTCACTTCCGATTGCAAAGAAGTGGGCACAAATTCATGGGTAGCTTCTTTACCAAATTCGGTTGAAGACAGAGGGGAGGGCGTCTCCCTTTTGTCTTCTTGCTCTTTGCCTTCTGGCTTTTTTTCTGTTTGGTCAGAAACAATTTCTTCCAGGTCTATTTCTTCAACGGTTTCTTCCATCTCTTCTACCGGCTCAGGTTGGACAACTTCCGTTTCGTCCTGGCCGATTTCCTCAATGACCATGTCAATCTCTTCTTCGTCTTTTTTAAAGGAGGCGGCAGCCGCTTCAATACTAGGATAGTCTTCAAGAATATGATAAAATTCCAGCATCTGATACACTTCGTAGATATCGGGATTCATATTGGCCAGTTTGATATCCCCTCCACGATCACGAAATCGCTTAATCTCGCCCACAAACACGCCCCAGCCAGCGCTACTCATATAATGAACTTTGCTAAAATCAACAATGACGCGATAGCATCCACTTTCGATGATATTGTCAAATAACCGTTCCAGCTGGTAACTATTGGACTGGTCAACATGGCCGCCCAGCTCAACCAACATAATCTCACCACTCTGATCGGCAAATTTTGATTCAATTTGTAATTTTTCCATCATTTCTACCTTTATTTATAGCTCCGCCACGTCAATTACACCATTTTAGTGTAATCTACAATATCATCCAAAACCACTCTGATTAATATTAAAATAGCACATTTGCTTCTAATTTGCGTGCCTAACATCGAATAAATAATTCGTCTAAAATCAAAAAAATATTAATTAATTTTGAAAAGTTACTGGCCTTCACCTTTCAAGACTACCAGCACGGTTTTAAATAAAATTTTTAAATTAAGGAGCAAAGAATTTTTATTTTCAATATATTCAATATCCTTTTTGATCTTTTCTTTCACGTCTTCAATCGTTTCATCATAGCCAACAGTCACCTGTGCCAGTCCGGTAATTCCAGGCTTAGTTTTTAATCGCGCCATATAAAATGGGATCTGCTTTCTAAATTGCTGGGCAAAAAAGGGGCGTTCTGGTCTGGGGCCAATAAAGCTCATATCGCCCATCAGCACATTAACTAATTGCGGCAGCTCATCAATTCGCGTTTTCCTTAATATTTTACCTACCCTGGTGATACGGGGGTCTTCCTTACCCGCCCAAACCGGTCCAGTTAGTTTCTCTGCGTCCTGAACCATGGAACGGAATTTATATACTTTAAATATCTTTCCATCCTTACCCAGTCTCTGTTGGGAATAAAAGAGGGGGCCTGGAGAGTCCAGTTTGATAGCTATTGCCACAATCAAAAACAATGGAAACAACATAATCAAAAGGCTTAACGAAATTAAGATGTCAAATATTCTCCGGAAACCAAATTCTCTGGGCCTAATGACATCGCGAATCACGTGACGGATGACATGATCATAGTCTTCCTGATAGGCATCTGAGACGATGGAATAGTCAACATTGTTTTTAGAACACAGATCAATAATCTGAGGGAGAAACGGTTTTTCTGAAGGCGAAAGAACAATTAAGGCGTCGGTAATTTTATATTTTTTAACGCATTCGGAAAAATTTTCCAGATCACCGACTACAGGAACATTTTTGTAATGTCTTTTTCGATCATTACCTGCGGGCCGGATAAAGCCCTTAATATTAAATCCCAGGGCAGGCGTTTCCAGCAACCGATCGTACAACTGGACAGCTTCAACATTCCAGCCGATAATCAATGTGTTTTTTTCAGGAACTTTCTGCATTCTTTTCTCTAAACAGATTAAAACTAAATTCCATTTTTAAAAGCGCTCTTATTTTACAACATTCCTTTTAGAAAAAGTGTGTTAAAAATCAAAATTACCAAATTAGCGCTCATTTTATTGCATTTTTGCAACAAATTTATTCACATAATATATTTAATCGGAAAGTTTTACTGATAATTAAGTTTTTTGGATTGCTAAAAGAAGGAAGCAAGGAAGTTGAGGATATGAAATCCTCAACTACTCAAACTTTCAGGATTTCAGCTTCTTTTGTTTTCATCATCTCGTCAATCTTTTTGATGTGCTCATCTGTGAGTTCCTGCACTTCATCCAGATAGACGCTCAATTCATCTTCACTGATTTCATGATCCTTTTCCAATCTTTTCAGATGGTCATTGGCATCTCTGCGCACGTTGCGCACGGCAATGCGAGCATCTTCAGCAAATTTGTGCACCAGCTTAACCAGATCTTTTCTGCGCTCTTCACTTAAAGGAGGAATAGGGATTCGGATAACCGTGCCATCGTTGCTAGGATTAAATCCTAAATCGGCTTTCAGGATCTCTTTTTCTATTTCGGCAAGCATCTTCTTTTCCCATGGCTGAATAACAATGAGCCGGGGTTCCGGGGCGGTGATTGTAGCCACCTGATTTAGGGGAACATTCTGTCCGTAATACTCCACCTTTACACCATCCAACAGATTTGGCGTGGCGCGTCCGGTTCGAATTTTGACCAGTTCGTCATGAAAGGCAGAAATGGCCCCATCCATGCGTCGTTTGGCATCGCGAATGATTTCTTTTGCGTCCATCGTTTTACCCCTGTACTTTGGTTCCTACTGCTTCACCCATCACAACCTTTTTCAGGTTCCCTGTTTTATTGAAATTGAAAACAACAATGGGCAGATTGTTTTCCATGGCCAGGGTAATGGCCGTTATATCCATTACCTGTAATTTTCTCTGTACAACCTCCATGTAGGTTAATTCATCGAAAAGAATGGCATCTTCAAATTTTTCGGGATCGGCATTGTAAACGCCATCGACTCTGGTGCCTTTTAAAATAACTTCGGCATCGATTTCAATGGCCCGTAAAACACCGGCGGTATCGGTGGTGAAAAACGGATTTCCTGTGCCGCCGGCAAAAATTACAATTCGGCCGGCCTCAAGGTGTTCAATAGCTTGCTCATTGGAAAAGGGTTCTACAAAGGAGCCGACAGAAACGGAAGACAGAACACGGGCAGGTAGATTTTGTTTCTGGAAAGCGCTTTTTAGAGCCAGTGCATTGATTACCGTGGCCAGCATTCCCATTTTATCGGCATCCACGCGGGCCACATTGAAGTCGTCAGAAGAGATCCCACGAAAAATATTTCCGCCGCCAATAACAATGGCCACCTGCACTCCGCTTTCAACGACAGACTTAACTTCCTGGACAAAATATTGTAAATGAGAAACGGAGATGCCAACTCTGGCATCTCCTGCTAAGGACTCTCCGCTTAACTTGAGAAGTACTCTTTTGAATCTGGGCTTCTGAGCAGATCCCATGCTTATTTATTCCCCAATACGGAAACGGGCAAATCTTTTAATCGTGATATTTTCACCAACTTTGGCAATGGTCTCTGTCAACAACTCTTTGATGGTTTTATCGGGATCTTTAACATAAGGCTGTTCTAACAAGCACACTTCACTAAAATATTTTTCCATGCGGCCTTCAACGATTTTTTCGACAATGTGTTCGGGCTTACCAGAAGCCAGAGCCTGCTCACGATAAATCTCTTTCTCTTTTTCCAGCAGGGTCGCATCCAGTTCTTCCCGTGAAACGGCCAGCGGGCTGCTGGCGGCAATGTGCATGGCTATGTTTTTGGCAAAGGCCTGAAAATCATCTGTTTTGGCAACAAAATCGGTTTCACAATTTACTTCAACCAAAACGCCTAATTTACTTCCAGGATGAATGTAAGCCGTAACCACACCTTCATTGGCTTCACGTTCGGCCCGTTTTGCTGCTTTTGCAATACCTTTTTTACGCAACAGTTCAATTGCTTTTTCAAAATCGCCTTCGGCTTCCTGTAAGGCTTTTTTACAATCCATCATGCCTGCGCCTGTTTTTTCGCGCAGTTCTTTTACCATTGCTGCAGTAATTTCTGCCATTATTTCGACTCCTCTACCACTTTTTCCGTTTTTTCTGTTTTAGGTTTAGAAGCGGCTTCTTTCTTTGCCTTGGCCGGACGTTTCTTCTCTTCCGGCTTCTTTGCTTCTCTCTCTTTATTAGCAGCCTCTTCCAATGCTTTTTGGTCCTGGTATTTTTGCTTTGCTTCAATAACCGCGTCAGCAATTTTACTGGTAATCAAACTAATGCTCTTGGCCGCATCATCGTTGGCCGGAATAGGATAATCCACTTTGGTGGGATCCACATTGGTATCGACCATGGCCACCACCGGAATATTCATCTTTTTGGCCTCGGCAACGGCAATATGCTCTTTATTAATATCCACCACAAAGACCAGGCCGGGTAAACGTTTCATTTCCAGAATGCCAGACAATACGCGATGTAGTTTTTCTTTTTCGCGATCGATCATTAAGCGCTCTTTTTTGGAAATTTTCTCGTAGGTACCATCGGTACTCATTTTTTCCAGATTCTTGTAATGCTTAATCGATTTTTTTATGGTAGCAAAATTGGTCAGCATGCCTCCCAACCAGCGGTGGGTCACGTAAAACATTCCACAGCGTTGCGCTTCTGCAGTAACGATATCCTTGGCCTGAGGCTTGGTTCCTACAAACAATACCTCATAGCCTTCGCCCACCACCTGACGCACTACATCCAGCGCTTTATCGAGGGCTTTTTGTGTTTTTTTGAGATCAATGATGTGGATCCCATTTTTAGCCATGAAGATGTAAGGCTTCATTTTGGGATTCCAGCGACGGGTCAAATGCCCAAAATGGACACCGGCAGCTAAAAGCTGTTCAAGAGTAACGGATGGCATAAAACTTCTCCTTAAAATTTTGGGTTAAGCCTCCACCACTCTCTAACCTTCCCAATCTGTTTTTTATCAAAAACAGACACCCAGAAAGGAAACGAATGGTGTGTGAATTGAATAAAAAATATTAACGTTTTGAAAACTGGAAACGTTTTCTGGCTTTGGCCAGACCGTATTTTTTCCGTTCTACCTGACGCGGATCACGGGTCAGGAAACCGGCTTTACGCAAAGCAGGCCTGAAGTCTTCGCTGTAAGCTACCAGAGCTCTGGCAATACCCAAACGCACAGCGCCAGCCTGACCGGTCAAACCGCCACCATTTACACGAATAAAAAAATCAAATTTACCATGCGTATCGGTTAAAATGAGTGGCTGTTCAATATCCATCAATAAGGTTTCACGTTTAAAATATTCAAGCAACCCTTCCCGACCGTTGATAATGAATTTACCACTACCTGGCCTCATTCGCACGCGGGCCACAGCCTCTTTTCTTCTTCCAGTTGCAACATAAACTTCCATCTAAAATCGCTCCTTAAGATTAAGCTTTCAATTCTAATTCTTCTGGCTTTTGTGCTTGATGCGGATGCTGAGGACCGGCATAGACCTTTAACTTTTTAAACATCTTACGTCCCAGCGCATTTTTGGGCAACATTCTTTTCACGGCGAACTCGATCACTCGTTCCGGATGGGTTTTAAGCATCAGACTGACCGGAGTGAATTTTGCTCCGCCAATGTAACCAGAATGACGAAAATATTGCTTTTGCTGCATTTTATTACCGGTCAAACGCACCTTTTCGGCATTGATCACCACCACAAAATCGCCTGTGTCCTGATGAGGCGAATAGATCGGTTTATGCTTGCCACGTAAAATAGTAGCGATTTGACTGGCTAAACGGCCCAAAACTTTTCCTTCGGCATCAATCACGTACCAGCGTTTAGAATCTTGAATTTCCTGCTCTTTCGCTATATAGGTTTTCAAGACATTCCTCCAAATTTTAAATCAAAACGAAACGGCAAATTTAAAGATTATCGCTTCGATAGTCAAATTTTTTATGATTATCGAGTTATGTAATATACAAAGGATTTTGATTAAATAAAAGTATATTTTATGCCGATGCTGAGCACTTCTTTAACCTGTGTTTTGGGAGAGACCTTGGCATCATACAAAACCAGTGTCTGTAAATTGACAATAATATAGCGCGTAATCGAAGCCTGAATCAAAGTATCCCAAAAAATATTGCCGTATTGGAATTTTTCAAAAGATGAAAACATATTCAATCGAGAACGGATTAGCAGCTTTTCCCACAAGCGGCGCTCGGCATGGGTCACCCACTGCACACCGGATTCCATGTTAATTCGTTTATTTTCCGCAAACTCTTTAAACTGATTGGCAAAAGTGGTTTGCGTGGCCAACCCGATCCTGGTTCGAAACGTCTTTTTCGGAGCATATCCCACACCAATTCCGTTCGTTAAATAGGCAGGATCAAAAAAGTTGGAAATCTTAATGCGCTTTTGCTGGACATACTTATAACCAGGGGCCATTTGCGTTCGGAAGTTTAACGAAATATAGGGATTCAGGAACTCTTTTCGCTTATAGGTCAACACAGACTCCAGATCGATCAAATCATCTGTTTTGCGTGCCGGTTCACCGTTTTGCCTGGCCCGACCAAATAAAACTTTGGATTCATTGGCCCAGTTCCAGTCTGTGGTATCCAGAATGGCGCTGCCATCCAGCCCGGCAATCCACACAAAAACATTGGAGCCTCCGGCAGCCCATTGATGGTAGGCGGTTTGGGTTACCGTCAGAGTACTGGAAAGGTTGACATTCCAGCCGGGTTGTAATGCATTGTAGTTTTTCTGTTTTTTTTCAATTTTTTTCAAATGATCAAATAGCGCTTTATTTTGTCCATACCCATTACCGATCCATAGAAGAAAGGCAGCAATGACAACTGACAGCCCTCTTTTTACCATTATGGTTTTACTCCACTTAAATTTTGTTGACGACAGCCTCAACGGTACATCCGGCCCTGGTGTACCAGACTTCAAGTTATTTTTTAAAGAAGATTAACTCAACAGCCAAAAAAAATGCAGGCTTATGCCTGCATTTTTAAATAACCTGAATCTACTCTTCTTTGTGCGTACTGAACTTGAAGGGTAAATACAATGGGCAAAAATTGAACACTCCGGTCAATAAAGGTATTAAACCAATCCAGCCCCACTTTGTTTGAGGGCCGACAAATGCCAATAAGATCAGAACGATCCCCACGATGATCCTGATCCAGCGGTCCAGACCGCCAACATTTTTTTTCATGGGACGTCCTCCTATATTAAATGAACCTTTTTAGTTTACCGCCTGCGGATAAACACTCACCTTTTTCCTTGTGCGGTCTTTGCGTTCAAATTTTACGTACCCATCGATTTTGGCAAAAAGTGTGTCGTCATTACCACGCCCCACATTTTCACCAGGATGGATTTTAGTCCCACGTTGACGGACAATGATGGAACCGGCTGTCACAAACTGCCCACCAAAAGCTTTAACGCCCAGACGTTTGGACTCGCTTTCGCGTCCGTTGCGCGAACTTCCTACACCTTTTTTATGTGCCATTTATGCCTCCTTTGCCTCGCCTTTTTCTTCTATTGCCTCTTTTGGTGCCCGTGTTGCACGTGTTCGGGCAATTTTTTCAATATGTAACAGCGTGTACTGCTGGCGATGGCCTTTTTTTACACGATATCCTTTGCGACGTTTTTTCTTGAAAACAACAATTTTTTTATCGCGCCCGTGGGCCACAACAGTGGCCTGTACGTTCATCTTTTCCACAACCGGCGCGCCAATATGGCGTTTACCCTTATCATCTGCAAACAAGAGGACTTTGTCAAAATTGACCTTTTTACCTTCTTCTACATGTAAAAACGGGACTTTAATATTTGTATCGGGCTCCACTCTGAATTGTTTTCCTGCTATTTCCACAACAGCGTACATGCTATTCTCCTAAGAATAAATTTACTCTTTAAAAAATTGAGCATTTAATTTAATTAAGTTTAAACCATTTGTCAAAACAAAATTTCATTCCCCTAATGTCCCATCAGGCAATCGCTTTCCTTAACCTGCTTGTTCTCCCCCGCTTTAGCATTTTAATCAATTTTTAGTTCATTTTTGTCATCTTTGTCAAATACTTTGAAGGTGCCCAGGGACAGGGATTCGTCCGCTTTCAACTTGATTTTAACCCAGTATTTCCACATTAATTTTAGCAGTGGATTGTAGGTTCCTTTCTTCATGTAACGGTACACTTCCGAGGTAACGTGGATGGTAAAACGTCGGTCGCCATGGGTAGCCCGATAGCGCTGAATCCAGCGTTCAATGTTGCCAACCACGGCGTGCACGGTAGGCACCATGCCTGTGCCCTGGCAAACCGGACACTGATCTTTTAAGTTAAACAGCACGGGCGGACGTACACGTTGTCTGGTCATTTCAATCAAACCAAAACGGCTTATCTCCTGAATTTTGGTAATGGAACGATCTTTGGCAAATTCTTTTTTTAATTCATTGTAAATCTTTCTGCGATTTTCTTCTTCCATCATGTCGATGAAATCGATCACGATGATACCGCCTAAATCGCGGAGCCTGGCCTGGCGGGCGATTTCACGCGCTGCTTCCATGTTGATCTTCAGCGAATTGGTTTCATGGTCTTTTTTGCCGATGTACTTTCCGCTGTTCACATCGATCGAAACCAGCGCTTCGGTTGGTTCAATCACAATGTAGGCCCCGTTGCGCAACCAGACCTTGCTGTTTTCCATCTTTTCGATCTCTTTTTCAATATTGTAGTAATCGAAAATGGGCAGGGTCCCTTTGTAGTAAGAAATTTTCTCTTTTAGTTGTGGAGCCACATCTTTAATGTAAGAGGTTAATTCGCGCATGAGTTTACGAGAATCCACCACCACGCGATCCACATCAGCTGTGAACAGATCACGAATGACGCTGGAAGCCATGCCCATATCTTTGTACAACAGAGTGGGCGCTTTCTGGCGTTTTATTTTACGTTCAATCTTGTGCCAGGTATCCAGCAGATTGTTCAAATCTTTGCGGATTACTTTGTCCGATTTGCCTTCGGCCACGGTGCGGATAATCAGCCCAAAGTTAGGAGGCATAATCTGCTTGGCCAGATCTTTCAAGCGGCGTCGCTCTTTTGGATTTTGAATCTTTCGGGAAACGCCGATGTGTTTTTTCCCTGGAATAAGCACCAGAAAGCGACCGGGCAAAGCAATGCCGGTTGTAACACGGCAGCCCTTGGTGCCAATGGGTTCTTTAATAATCTGAACTAGAATGTCCTGATTTTTTTTCAGGTCCCGATAAACATCAAAGCGTCGTTCGCTCTGATAGTGGTCTTTGTCCACATGCTCTTCATCTTCGTAATCGACAAAATAATCGAGGTACGAAGCGTCAAAATCTTGAAAATGTAAAAAGGCATTTTGCTCATGTCCGATATCAATAAAAGCCGCCTGCATACCGGGCAGAACACGGCTGACGCGTCCTTTGTAAATATCGCCAACCATACGTTCGTATTCCGGACGTTCAACAAACAACTCCACCAGTCGTCCATCTTCTAAAATGGCAATACGCGTCTCTTCATTCGTCGCATTAATAATAATCTCTTTAGTCATCTTGTTAATCCTGTTTTAATCCTTCACTGTTCATCAGAGTCAGGATCGTCTAAATCTGTTTTAAAATTTCCAGAGGGGTTTGCTCAAGATTGCCGGTACGGATAAGCTGTTTACGCCGGATAATTTTAATGGCTTCATTGTTTTTGAAGATTATTTTAGCAAAGTCATCAATCCGCAACGAACGGCGTTCCACCGTACGTAAACGTACAAAAATGCGTTTTCCCCGGCGCCAGATGGCCTCCAGAAAGGGTCGGGCATTGATGGTCTTTAGCTGGCCTTTAACGCGCTTTTCCATCATAATGGAATGCGCCCTGCGTAATTTTCGTAAACGGCGATCAATAACCGCTAAATCAACATCCGGTTCCAGCACCACGATCTCATATTCTGTAAGATCAATGGCCTGAGACAAAGAAGGCACTTTTTCCCGGATGGGATAGGCATGAACGATACTCAGCCCTTCTGGCAAAAAAGGATTTAGTAATTCGCCCAGGGGGCGGGACAGGCGCCCTTTGAGCTCCACATCAAAAAACTCGGCCACGCTCTGAATTCCAAGGGCCAGGGGTTGGGCAAAAGCGATTTTAGGACGCGGATTAAATCCCTCTGAATAGGCCAATTTAATTTGCGCCCTTCTGAACGCCCGTTCAAAAATACGCAGGATGTCCAGATGCGATAAAAACGAAGCAAAACCCTGTTTTGTAAATTGCACGCGGTATTTAACAGACGGGGCCTCGGGCCGTGGATTGACGCTTATGGCTGGCTGTGCCTGCTGTTGGGGCTGTGCTTTGCGTTCCTTTTTGTAACAATCAACGATTTCGGCAAACAGCCCCTTACGCTGCAATCCGCAAGCCAGACATTTTTCGGTTTTGCAATCCGCACTGGTTTGAGCCTGGAACGCCTTATGACGCTCTTTTTGCAGAAAGCGTTTACTCACACCTTTATCGATATGATCCCAGGGCAAAACCGCTGTCTCCGAGATTTCCGCAATCAGAGCGTCTGCTTCGTAGCCGTATTTTTTGAGCGTTTCCAGCCACAAATCATACTTAAAATATTCGGACCAGCCATCAAATTTGGCGCCTTTTTGCCAGACTTCGTAAATAACCCGAGCCATCCGACGATCGGCGCGTCCCAAAATGCCTTCCAAAAAGGAGATTTTAGGATCGCGCCAGGTCAGCTTTACGCGTCGTTCTTTCTTTAAATGAAATTTGAGCAAATCCACCTTGCGCCAGATCTCATCGATTGAGTTCTGACGTTCCCATTGAAAGGGGGTGTGTGCTTTTGGCGAAAAAGGCGAAACAGAAACATTAAATTGAATTTTACCATATTGCCGGCTGAGCTGTACCAGGCGTTTTAACAGATCAGCAATGGCAATGATATCTTCATCCGTTTCTGTGGGCAAACCAATCATAAAATAAAACTTGATTAACTTCCATCCGTTTTGTAAGGCAATTTCAACAGATTTAAACAGATCCTCCTCTGAAATATTCTTGTTAATTACATCTCGTAACCTCTGACTTCCGGCTTCGGGTGCAAAGGTAAAGCCCGACTTCCTGACCTGAGCCACAAATTCAGCTATGGTTTCATTAAAACTGTCCAGGCGCATGGAGGGAAAGGAGACATTCACCTGAGAATACCCTAACTGCTGCCGGCTTTGCTTCATCAACTGATTAAGATGAGCATAATCCGAAATGGACAGCGAGAGAAATGAAACCTCGTTGTAACCGGTTTGTTGCAGGCCCTTTTGCATCTGTTTTAAGATATCCTGTACCGGTCTTTCCCGCACCGGACGATAAATCATACCCGCATTACAATAACGGCAACCTTCTGTACAACCGCGCATCACTTCCACAGCCAGCCGATCGTGAGTGACCTCAATTAAAGGCACAATCGGTCTGGTTGGGTAATAATTCTCCTGCAAATTGGGGGTGATTCTGGTGCGCACGGTTTGCGGAACCTCATCGTACAGGGGCAAAGTACCTGTTAAGCGGCCCTGTGCATCATAAACAGCCTGGTAAAATTGGGGAACGTACACGCCCCAGATGTGGGACAGATCCTGCAATATCTGCAAACGCGATTTCCCCTGAGCCCTGCCTTTTTGTATGGTATCGACCATTTCAACAGCAGCCTCTTCTCCATCCCCGATCAAAAAGGCATCAAAAAAATCGGCCATGGGTTCCGGATTGCAACTGCACGGCCCCCCACCAATAACAAAAGGATCGTCTTCACGCCTCTCAGCAGAACGCACAGGTACGCCGCCTAAATCCAGCATGTTTAGAATATTGGTGTAGGTCAATTCGTACTGCAGCGTAAAACCAATGACATCGAACTGATGAAGCGGGGTAAACGACTCCAGGCTGTAAAGGGGTAGGCCATTACTCCGTAACTGTTCTTCCATATCGGGCCAGGGAGCAAATACACGTTCGGCCCAGATGTGCGCTTGTCTGTTTAAGATGTGATACAGCATCTGAAAACCGGTGTAAGACATGCCGATCTCGTACACATCCGGAAAAGCAAGCGCAATTCGGCTTTTAACTTTGTCTGGATTTTTTTTAACGATATTTATTTCATGGCCGATATACCTGCCTGGCTTTAAGACCCCGGGCAGAATGTCGGTAAATAATTTTTTTTCCAACTGCTGAGAATTCAAATATTCCCCCTGTCCGCTCTTCAATCATCGCCCGTGTTCAGCATCCCTTCCCAAAACGCTGATTAATGGATCATGATCTCTCTGATGTTTTCCACAATAACGGGAATATTCTTTGTACTGTCAGGCACCACAAAAATGGTGTCATCTCCGGCCACTGTACCTAAAATATGGCTGTCGCTCATACGATCCAGATAAACGGCCACACCCTGAGCCCGACCGGGCATGGTCTTGACCACTACCATGAATTCATTTTTAAGCACATTAATGATTTCCATGCCAATGATTTGGGCAATGGCCTGTGAATTTTCGGCCTGATGTAAAATATATTTGTAACCATCGCCATGCGGAATACGAATAATGTTGAGTTCATGTAAATCTCTGGAAAGCGTGGCCTGAGTAACCTCGAAGCCCTCGGCCCGCAACTTCTCCAGTAAATCTTCCTGGCTGGAGACAATATGCGTGGTAACGATCTCTTTAATTTTTGCCTGCCTTAATGTTTTGTTATGCATAATCCATCCTTATTTAAGGTAAAACCTGCACTCTTTTTAAATTTCTATTTATGCTTGATTAAAATTAGAAATTTTTAATAATTATTCCAAATTTTTTAACAAGTTAACGCTTTGTTATTTTTTTGTTACAAAAATTTGATATTTGCCAGAATAATTAAAAGCTATTTTTAGTTTAAGCCTGAAAATCGACCAAAAAGGGAGGCGCCATGACGGCAAGAGACTTTATTAAACTTGGATTCCAGCATTTTGCCCAAAGAGATTACGAAACAGCAGCCTGTTATTTCCAGAAAGCCATTGAATCCGACAGGGCCTTTATTGCGGCCTACAGCGCCCTGGCCGAAACCTTTAACCGCATGGAAAAGATCGATCAGGCTTTTGACGTCGTTACAAAATGGCTGGAATTGGACGCCAACGATCCCCTGGCTCATGCCACGCTTTCCAGAATTTATGTACAAAAAGGACAGATCGAATTAGCCGAAAAAGAACTGGCTATTTCCAATGCGCTCTCTGCCAATCGACCTTGAGCCGATCGCTTTCCCGCCGATCTGGAAGAGCTTTCCGGCCCATTCAAGTACCTCCCAATGCAATAGACTATGATCTTAAAATCCGTAGGCGACTAACCTGTTTAAGGCCCTTTCTTTTCCTTTTTGCAAATCGTCGTTTTTTTAATTAAGTTCACGCCTTCAAAAAAAATTGTTGGAGATGGTTCAAAATGATCAAAAAAAGTGTCGTGCTGCTGTCAGCTCTGTTCTTGGTTTATCTGTCTGGCTGCGGGCCAGCAACCATTAAAAAAACGAAACCCGCAGAAAAGGTCCCGCAGGCCCCGGTAGCGGGTTTTAATTTAAAGGCCTATGTCATCAAGGAAAAAGTCAACATCCGGCAAAAACCAAACACGCGCTCAAAGATCGTCACCACCCTTGAAGATGGCGCGGTGGTTCACATTTTGCAGAATCAGAACGGCTGGTATCAGATTGTAACCGAAAACGGATTGCAGGGCTGGGCGCGCAGTGACTTAATCGGGCCGCGCTCATTAAGTAAAACGGCTATGGCTGCCGCTTTTAACGATTCGGTGATGCCCAATTTTTCGGCCCAACTCTTCATCGATAAAAACCAGCCCTATAAAATTATTTATTTAAAATTCAATCAAATAGACGCGAAACGATTGGACACCTATGTAAAACGCATTGTGCAGGCCTACCAGCAAAAAGTTTATCGCGGTTCGGTAACCGTTCACGTCATCAAAGAAAACAGCGACGCCTTCATCAAAACGTACACGTTCAAAGGGGCAGCCATTGCAGAAATCCCTCTGCCGGTTCTGAAAATGGGCGTTTTACACAAGATTGAATTACATGGCAACTCCGTAAAGTTCTGCATTCTGGTAGAAAATGCTGCAGACAAAAAGCAGCTGGTTAAGCTGGCCCGTAGCGCTTCTGCCATTTACGATTACCCGTTCGACAAAGCCGAAATCATCGTGCGTTCATGGCCTGCCCGGCGTTGTTTGCTGTACTATGTTGAGGATGCCTATGGTGAAAATTACTATTTTGATCGGTGCCAGCCGCCAGCTTCCTAACCGACTTTGTGCCTCACCAATAAATAGATAAAAAACGGAGCTCCTAAAAGCGAAGTGACCACGCCCACGGGCAACTCAGCAGGAGCAATAATACTGCGGGCCAGGGTATCGCACCAGACCAGAAACAGTCCTCCGCCCAGCAACACCTGCGGAAGTAAGGTGCGGTGATCCGGGCCAAAGATCAAACGCATGATGTGCGGTACAATCAGGCCCACAAAACCGATGGGGCCGGCCATGGAAACACAGGCCCCAACCAGAACGGAAGCGATCAAAAAAGTCCATTTTTGAAGATTACGAACATCTACCCCCCGCGCCTTAGCCATTTCGTCCCCGGAAAGCAAGAGATTAAAATCCGTGGCATGAAGGAAAAGGAACAGGAACACAGGAATCAACAAAACCAACACAGTTAGAGGAAAGTGCCAGCCCACCACATCCAGCGCGCCCATCAGCCAGCGAATCATGCGGTACGTCTCGGTAAAATCCGCCAGATAATGGATGAATAAGATCAACGAGGAAAAAAACAGTCCCAGAGTGACGCCGGCCAGCAAAAGAGTGAACGGAGAAAAGCCATACCTCTCGCGGGCGATGAAATAGATTAGTCCAATAGTTAATAAGCTCCCTAAAACAGAGAAAATAACCGTAGAAGAAAAAGCGAAAATGCGCATTACCAGGCCCAATTTAATGGCCAGCACAGCGCCTAAGGCTCCGCCGGAAGAGATGCCCAAAGTGTAAGGCGTAGCCAGTTCGTTTTTGAGCAGGACCTGAAAGATAGCGCCCACCAGAGAGAGCGCGCCTCCTACCAGAAAAGCAAACAGAATGCGTGGCAATCGGATATCTAAAATGATCTGGGTGTTCAAATTCCGACTATGCATTACCAGATCTTTTATGGAAAAAGGACTTTCACCGATAAACAGCGGGGCCAATAAACCAACAATAAAAAAAAGAGTCCACGCCACATATCCAGAAATCTTAATAAATTTAACCGATTTCATCTGCACGACAGCTTACTTTTCGTCCAGGATTTTACGCACCATATTCAGAAAATCAGTAGGTTGAAAGGGCTTTTGCAGAAAATGCCCTCTAAACACAGAAATATTTTTCTCGATGTCAATCTGCTCGGCGTATCCGGAAATCAGCAGATATTTTAGGTCGGGGCGGCCTTCCAACAATTTGCGGATCAATTCCGTGCCATAATTATCCGGCAGCACTACGTCGGAGATAATCATATCGATTTCATCCGCATGTTCCACGTAGTAATCCAGCGCTTCCTGGTAACTGGATTTGCCAATGGCCTGGTAACCAACCGTTTGCAACAACTCCAGCAAAAGCACCTGAACCTCAGGCACATCTTCCACCACCAGGATGGTCTCTTTGCCCCCGCTAACTTCCATTTTTTCCTCATTCTTTGGTTTATTTATTTCGCAGGCCGGGAAATAGAGCGTAAAGGTACTGCCCTTCCCCGGCTGACTGTCCACAAGAACGGTTCCCTGCATGGCCTTGACAACACCATAGACCAGAGATAAACCCAGGCCTTTCCTTTTACCTTCTGAATCCGTACTAAAATAAGGCTCAAAAATGTTCTTCAGAACTTTTTTGGTCATCCCTTTGCCCTGATCCTTAATCTGCAATACCACAAATTGCCTGGCGCCGGAAGCAATACCCCACCGTTTTTTTTCATTGTCTGACAGGGATCGATTCTTAAGCCGGATTTCAATCGGTCCGCCTTTAGGCATGGCATCCCGGGCATTGAGCACTAAATTTAATAGAACCTGGCCCAGCTTTTCAGGATCTCCTTCCACCATCCACAGCTGCGGATCGAACTCCTCCTGCAAAGCAAACGCTTCCCCCAGGAGTTGAAGGACAAAATTCTTATGGATAAAATAGACCTGGCGCAGGTTGACTAGCTGACGCCCTTGCACAGTATCCTGGCCAAAAGCGGCTAAATGCTCTATCAGCTCCTCAGCATACTCTGTTGCCTTAAGAATAGGCTCGAGTTGCTTGTGGACCGCATTTCGCGCTGGCATTTGATGGGCGATCGCTTGGGCATAGCCTTTTATTACAGAGATGATACTTGAAAAGTCTTCGGCCACTTTCGCGGCTAATCGACGCAAAGAGTGAAAATTCTGATCCGGCGCGTCCTGTAACGCCGGCGTGTGTTCCCTGATAAAAAGAGCAAAACCAATTTTGTTAGCCATTTTTATTGAAGAAACGGTAACCTTGGCCGCCAGGCCGCGTCCTGAACGGTCCAGTAACTCCAATTTAAACGGCTTGCTTAGACAACCGCTCTTTTCTTGCTTTAGCTCGGCTAACCTTTCTTTTAGGATGGAGGCATCTTCCTTGTTTTTAAGCAAGGTAAAAAGAGAAAAATCTTTTGTCCAATTGAACCGTTCGCGGGCCTGTGCATTGCCATAAACAATATTAAATTGTTCATCGACACAAATCAGCGGCTCAGGAACGTTTTCCACCAGAGATTCAAAAAACGTACTATCCGCTTTCATCGCTTACCAGATACATCTTTAAATTTAACTTTTTCATATAGTATTCCATCTTACACTCAAACTATGATTACGGCGTAATGTGTTGAGCGTATGCCCACCATGCTTTTCAATCAAAGTGAAAAGTGGGAGTGATTCACCGAACATTTTTTTGAAGGTTTCAAATTGAATAGCTCTAAAAATAGCGCTTTGAATTCTAAGAAATATGGCACCCATCTTCTATTTCACCCACAAAGCCTGGTTTCCCTACTTTAGCCCCAAAGGCGCAACAATTCTTTGCGTCTGAAGCGACCCTCTGAAACCTCTACTCTCTTTTAAGCCATCGTTTAATTCTACCGATCATAAAACGTGAAAGAAAGGAATCGATTCATTTCCTTATTTTTGTTTATTGTCTAATTGTAAAAATAATTCCTGTTTCACGCAAAAAAAATTACACTTTTTTTAATCTTTTTTCATCGGATAGCCAATGGATTCGCAGAACAGGCCTTACATAAAAGTACTTTCTTCAGAAGTTTTATCCCACCATGGCGGTGTGCCAATTTTTTTTACTGGCTTACAGAATATTTAAATAGGTTAAGAAAAAACTGTGACTCTCTGCTGAGCCTATGCCCCCGCCCGCACTGCTGGCCAAGGGGGTAATGAATGGTGCCGTTAGGCGCAGGCTTCAAGCCTGCGCTTTAATCTTTTCGACCGATGCGCGGAGCGAAAGTGACGTACAAAGTGGAGAGATCTTTCTTCGCCTTTACAAAGGCCTCGAGCTGAAGTTCGAGTTACGCTGCCCTTACCAATGAGACCTTGGCTGTTTACCATGGTTGGTCTCGAGCTGAAGCTCGATTTACATTAGGCTTGCTAAGTGTTTGTTAGTGTGAGGGATTTTTCGGTTTTAGCCCTCCCCCCCTCTATCCCCTTCTCCCAGAATAAAAATCTGGGAGAGGGGAAAGGTTTTTGTTGGAAAGCTCTCAAACTATGTTGCATATTTCTTATTATGGCCCTATTCACTACCAATGGGAATTAGGAATGTCGGCCCGATGCTCATTCAACCATTCAACCAATCAACAATTCAACAGTTTTACTTCTTCACACAGCATAAAAATTTTCGCACGCTAAAGCGTTTTATCTTTTGTAAGAAGTATCCTAATAAAGCATTTAGGCCCCCCCTACAGCCACAAATTTTACCTAATCATTCCCCACGTGCCCCGTTCACTTTTTGTGTGCCTTCAGATTCTGGTAAATAACATTGAATTGCTCTTTTAACAAAGAGGCTTCCTGCAAAATATCCTGCACATTCCCTGCTTTTGTTTGATCGGCACAATGTTTGACGCGATCAATAAAAGTATTTAACGTTTGTTCAAATACCTTAAATTTTTCGTTGATCAGACGATCCAGACTCTCAATCTCCCGATTAGCCGTTTTGAGCTCCTGGTTTCGCTGACTTAGTAACTGCTGAAGATGAGCCCGTATTTCTTCCAGTTCCCGTTCATACATCTTACTGCGCGTAATTTCCGTAGCAATAAACGTTAAACCGACGATCTTAACATTCTTTTTTATCGGCCCGATGCGTAGCAGGTACCAGTGTTTTTGCCCCTCCATGATCAATTCAATTTCTAAACGTTGAGACGTGCTTTTTTGGATAACTTGAGACATAGCCTCCTTAATAGTTTTCATTTGTGAAGCCGGAGCCAGATCGTAAATCATCTGTCCAATAACGTGTTCTTCAGGTATGGAAAAAAAGTGTCGGTTTACGAATTCGATTTTTCCAGTTAAGTCTGTAGTGATGATATAATCCGGCGACTGTTCCACCAACGCACGCCAACGCGCTTCCGATTCCATCAAAGCCTGGTCGCGTTCCACAATATCGGTGATGTCCATCAACACGCCTCGAATGCCAATGGCCCCTGTTTCGGTTTTGTAGGGCTTACTCAAACTGCGCACCCAACGGGGGCTGCCTTCTTTGGTTAAAATTCGGTATTGCATGGGCGCCACCTGTCCGCGCATACGCTCTTTAAACGCCTTGAACACCTTCTCTTCATCTTCCGGTGCAATAAATTCCAGGAACAAACGACCGATCATTTCTCCTGGAGTAAAGCCGGTTAACAGAGTAACCGATGGACTGATATAAGTAATGCGCCCCATGGGATCGATTACAAAAAGTACTTCATTGATTTCTTCCACCAATGTACGGTATTTCTTTTCGTTATATTGTAAAGCACGCGAAACCTGTTCCGATTTTTCCAATGGTAAGCTAAGCGCCTGGTAAAGAAAGCCCGCTATGAACATAAGGAAAATAAAGAATATCAACGAAAATGGAATTCGAATGGAGAACACCTCCGGCAATAGATTGTGAAATAAAACAAACCAGATCAAGCCGGAAACCAGAACCAACAAGACAATCTTTAAAGCGGTTTTTTGATACGATGCCAAAGAAAACATATCAATTTCCCTGTCATTCTGACTTTTTTGAATTTTTGATTGTAAAAATTTCGCCTAACAGGCTAATTCAGTCCTCCTGATCCACAAAATAAAGAGAAGACCGTTTGGAAAAAATAGGAAAAATCTTTATTTTAGCAAATAATTTTTTAAAAGGGAAAAATCATGTTCAACCGCAGAGAATTCTTAAAGACCGGCACCATTGTGGGCAGTCTGCTACCTTTTGCTTCTTTTGCCCGGGGGAAATCCCTGTTTTCCACTTCACTTCTAAAGCCTCCGGCCTTACAAGAAGGAGATACCATTGGGTTGATTACACCCTCCTCTCCTCTGTTCGAATTTCATCGCACCGTGATTGAAGTGACTGAAAAGCTGCACAATCTGGGTTACCATACCCGGCTGGGCCAGAACATTGACCAGAAATGGGGCTACCTGGCCGGAAGCATCCAGCAACGCGTGTCCGATTTACACCAGATGTTTGCCAATGATCAGGTCAAAGCGATCATGGCTATTCGCGGGGGCTATGGCAGCGCCCAGCTTTTGCCCCATCTGGACTATGATCTAATCAAAAAGCATCCCAAAATTTTGATTGGCTACAGTGATGTTACTTCTTTATTGTTAGGCATTTATGCCCGTACCGGCCTGGTAACCTTTCACGGGCCAGTAGCGGTTTCTACCTTTACCGATTACACCACGCGTGAGATGAAACGCGTTCTTTCTTCGACACAGGCTCCTCAGGCAATTGAAGATGCGCCGTTTGAAGAAAATCTGCAAACCAGCAATCGCATCTGGACTTATCGCGGCGGGAAGACCGAAGGATGCTTAATCGGCGGCAACCTGACTTTGTTCCAATCATTGCTGGGCACGCCTTTCGAACCAGACACAAAAGGGGCTATCATCTTTTTCGAAGAAGTGGGCGAAGAACCGTACGATCTGGATCGCATGTTGACTCAAATAAAAATGGCCGGAAAATTCGACCAGTGTAAAGGCGTTATTTTTGACAAAATGCCCTCAGTAAAGCCGGCGGACTACAAACCCGGGTTTAACAACACTTTGAGCGTAGAAGAGATTATCGACATGATTTTTAAAGATTTTGATTTCCCGGTGTGCGTTGGCTTTTCGCTGGGACATATTAAAAACAAACCAACCATGCCCCTGGGAATTAAAGCCCAGCTGGATGCCGATGCCGGACATTTGACCTTATTGGAAGCTGCTGTGGTCTGAATAATCAAGGGAAGCCAATATGAAAAAGAGCTTCGTCTGGTTATTGTTACTCTGGTTCAGTACGGTTTCTTTGCATTGCAACCACAATTCTGTCATTTACATTTACCCGGAATTGGTTTATTGTAAATATGATTATACGATGAATGATCTGGAAAAGAGATACAAAAACGTACCTGTTTATCGCGGCACCAACTTAAAAAATTTTGTTTCAAATCTGGTGGAATTGACAAGCAGTAATCTTGATGCCTTCCTTTCGGACAGTACTGCCACAGATAAACAATTGATGGATGGCCGTACATTAAAGGCTTTTACCGGAGCTTCTGTTTTTCAGGTATTTATTGATGAAAAGGGCATAATAGAGAGCGTATTTCTGGTTCAAAAGTCCGCTCCATTTTTTGATCGCTGGGCAACTGAGGCCTTAAAAAATTCACATTTCAATCCCTTAAAAAACAATGGGAAAGAAACTAAGTATTCCGTTTTTGTAACCTATCCGATTATTGAAGGAAAGCCTCTTGGCGCCTATATTAACGGCGTGGCCTGGGATAAAAAACAAAGGAATGGAAAACGGATTAAAATATTGCCGGAAGCTGACAATAATGTATTCGATATCTTTGAGGTATCTGAGCCTCCTCTTTTGCTTCAGGCAGAAAGGCCTCCAATACGTTTACCCCGCTCAAGCCCGGCACGTTACGGCTCATTATTTAAATTTTCGTATGCTATTATTGTTGATGAAAGAGGTAGGGTTGAAAAAATTGATGAACTTTTTATCGCCGATCCTGATTGGTTTGCAGAAATCAAACCTTACATTCAACGGCGTAGGTACAAACCGGCTCTTTTAAATGGGCAGCCGGTAAAATGCCGCCTG
This sequence comes from Caldithrix sp., assembly GCF_056497305.1. Taxonomy (NCBI): domain Bacteria; kingdom Pseudomonadati; phylum Calditrichota; class Calditrichia; order Calditrichales; family Calditrichaceae; genus Caldithrix; species Caldithrix sp. The sequence continues at coordinate 70,885 of NZ_JBSMDE010000194.1, forward strand.
TTCGAAACCATTATTTATTCCCTTGAGGCAATAAAATTGAAACGCGGCCCCTTTTGGGGACCATTTTATTATGAATGATGGGGTTAAGGATTGTCATGCTGACTGCCTTTGAACAGGAATTCGAACTGAGCTTTCTGCTAAAAATAACACAGAAGAAACATGAGATTCTTTCACGTTATCTAAGTTTTTCTTTAAGGTTTAAATAAAGAAGGACAAAATCATGAAAACGCGCCATCTCCAATTGTTCATTCTCGCTATGTTGCTCACTTCCAGGCTAATGGCACAGGGCGGAACGGCTGTGCCTTTTGTAGGCATCCATCCCGCGCCGCATTTGAATGGCATGGCTGGTGCTTTTACTGCCCTGCCAACCTCAGACCCTTTTGGTCAATATTTTAATGCAGCTCAATTAGCCTGTTTTGCCCGAAACAACAATCTTGCACTCCAATTGTATCCTCAAAAAACACGCTGGCTACCCCAATTTAATTTTTCCGATTTAACGATTCATAGTAGCGCCATGGCCTTTGGATTTTCAACACCCAATATGTTACCCGGAATTCCGTTTAGCCTGGGCATTGGATACATTCACACCCGACTTAATTATGGCAGAAACATCTGGACGGATGAATCGGGCAACGTATTGGGCGTTTTTGAATCGTCCGAATCCTATCAGCAATACGCAGTTGGGGTTGGTCTGGACTGGCATATCCAATTTAACCTGGGATTTTCTCTAAAAAATATTAAATCGAATTTACACCCAGGAAATGTAAGCTCCGAACAACGCCAGAGCACCTCCACTGCCAGGATAATGGACTATGGTTTTTTAGTAACCATTCCAACCCTGGAACTGTTAAACCTGAAACCGTTCCAACTGGCGGGCATTGACGACACTCAACCATTTTTAAATTTTTCGCTGGGTTTTTCTGTGCTCAATATTGGTAATGAAATGCTCTATTTGAATAAGAATCAGCAGCAACCCTTCCCACGAACAGCCTCGATGGGCTACGGCCTTTCTACAGGGCTGGATGCCAATGTGCAGAATGTGGATTTAAGGATCATCCAGGCCGATTGGTCTGCAGAAGCCAGAAATTTACTGATTGAACATGACACGGATGGTTCCTGGAATTACGTAACTTTCCCTGGTAAAATCGATTTGATTGATCACGTTTTTTTGGGGAAATACGACGAGGCGGTAACAATTTATCAGGGCTACCGAATTCAGCTCTTTGAATTCTTTGAATACAGCTTCGGCTACTTTCGTGGTGCAGGATTTGATCCTTACATCAAAACACGAGGCTTTATGCTCAGTTCTAAGGGACTTTTTAAATTCATAGCTTCTGAAATTAAAAATGAGACTCTGCAGGGAATATTAAATAGGATTACGCTTCAATACGCCCAGAGCAATTATTTTACAACCAGCAGAGATAATCCTTTAGACGACACATCTTTTAGGGGATTAAACATTAGCCTACACAGTTTGTTTTAATACCTTCGGCGATTTTTTTGTGTAAAAATTCCTTATTAACCCGCGACCTTCGTGGCGCGACTCTCCAGAGTCGCGTTGGCTCGAT
>NZ_JBSMDE010000195.1:0-24758 GCF_056497305.1 Caldithrix sp.
CCCATGCCACGGATCCTTCCATTAACACAAAGCGGGCGCGTAATACATTAAATGGATCGGATTAAAATAATCCCTTCAAAAGATCTATCCCGCTAAAGCGGGATGCAAAAATTTTTGTGCTGTGTGAGGAAGTAAAACCGTTTAATTGTTGAATTGTTGAATGAGCATCGGGCTGACATTTCGAATTCCCATTGTTCGTGAATAGTATTTTCAATACAGGTGAGAAAATTCCCCCACAAGTCTTCCCCCTCTCCCAGATTTTCATGAAAAACTAAAAACGCCACTCTTCTTCTTAATTACACAAATCAAAAAACATTTGACTATTTTATTTCAAGTTATTATTTTAAAAAGATAAATTCATTAAAGGAGAGGTGAATGGCCATCAAAACAATCGATCTTCGTAAACTTAAAAAAGTTTCACCAAACATCTACGAAGCTTGCTTATTAATAGCGGCTCGTGCGCGTCAAATTAATAGCAAACGGATTGAAGAACGCAAAGAAAAGGAGATGGCAGACAGCGTTCGCGATTTCTTTGACGAAAACGATCTTTACGATCATGAATTAATCAAAGAGCTCAAATTCGAAAAAGAAATCAATCCAACCGTTATTGCCCAGGAAGAATTCTTCGAGGGCAAAATTAAAGCCATCTACCCCAAAGAGAACAACGAAATCAAATAAAGCCCTGCCTGTCAGGGCTTTTTTGTTCTATGGAAACAATCCTTTTTAAAAACGCAAATATTTTCTCCCTCTCTTCCCCAGAGCCCTTCAACTGGCTTTTATCACAAAATAGGAAAATCGCCTCTCTGGGCTATCGTTCTGCTCTTCCCGCTCAATCAGAAAAAGTGCGTCAAATCGATCTACAAAATAAATTCGTCATCCCGGCCTTTGGTGATGCGCATTTACACTCGATCTGGTCCGCTAAAGCTCTACTGGAAATAGACCTCACCTCAGCAAGCACCCTCCAGCAGGCCATAAATATCCTGACCAACAGTAAACCAAAATTTACAGAAGGAGAATGGATTGTTGGCCGTGGATTCAATAAAAACAGGTGGAATGACGGACAACCCCATCGCCGATACCTGAACGACATCTTCCCCCGAAATCCTGTTTATCTGGAATCCCTGGACTGCCACTCCGCCTGGGTGAACAATCTGGCCCTAAAAATTTGCGGAATTTCAGCACAGACTACAGATCCCCCCGGTGGTAAATTTGAACGTGATCAACAGGGCCAGCTCACGGGCCTGGTATTTGACCGGGCCATGGAATACTTTAAGGCACAGCTTCCGCCGCTAACCGAACAGCAGCTTCTTGGCGCTCTGAACCAGTTTGTAGACCGGTTATTAGCCCATGGCATTACAACCATTCATGCCATGGAAGGCTTAAACGCCTTTGAACTCTGGCAAAAACTGGTTGCAAAATACGGGCATAAAATGCGTGTCGTGTTCTACATCCCCCAGGAAGAGCTGGAAGAGCTATTGAAACAAAACATTCAATCCGGTTATGGAGATTCCTGGTTACAAATCGGCGGTGTAAAATTTTTTGCAGATGGCTCCTTGGGCTCCCAAACCGCTGCCTTACGCCAACCTTACCTCAATCAGCCTCACAACTCCGGAATCTTAGTTCTGAATGAACAGGAATTACTCAAACGCGTCGCCTTAGCCGAGAAAAATGGACTGGCCACGGCCATACATGCCATTGGAGATCGAGCCGTTGAACTGGTGTTAAACGTTTTAAACCAAACAGAACACTGGCGCAGGAAAAATCGCTTAATCAGCCGCATTGAGCACGCGCAACTGGTACCGCCTGATCTCCTCCCCCGTTTCAGGCAATATGGACTCATGGCCTCCATGCAACCCATCCATATTGCAGATGATGTAAAAACGGCGCAAAAATACTGGGGCCAACGCAGCATCCATGCCTATCCCTTTCGCTCCCTGCTAAATAACCGCGTACCCCTGGCCTTTGGCAGCGATTCGCCGGTGGCTGAACCCGACCCCATAAAAGGAATTTTTTCTGCCGTGCACCGCCGCTATCAGTTCAACACCCAGGGGCCCTGCTGGATTCCTCAGGAAACAATATCCCTGGAACAGGCCGTTAAAGCCTTTACCCTCGGCGTCGCTCAGGCCGCTCCATCAAGTGCAGTCTCGGCTCAACTAAAACCTGGCAAAAGCGCAGATTTTATCGTCTTGAATCAGAATATTTTCAAAAGCGGATTACAAAATCTTTTAAACACAAAGGTCGAAATGACCATTCTTCAGGGAGACATCCTCTTTTCACGCCTTTAAATCTCCATTTTTCAAGATTAAATTGACAGATTCAACGCAATTGATTATTTTCTATTTTAAATGATGGATTGACCAATTCAAGGAGCTCAATATGAAAATTAAAGAAAAAATTATCGACCACATTGCTGTGTTAACACTTTCAGGTAAGATGATGGGCGGGCCCGAAACAACAGCGCTACATGACCATGTTAAAGAATTAATGCGTGATGGAATCAAAAAAGTCGTCATCGATCTGGGCGGTGTAAAATGGATTAATAGCTCCGGAATGGGTATTTTAATGGCCTGTATGACCACCTTAAGTAATGAAGGCGGTAAACTCGTTTTAGCCCGCGTCTCTGAAAAAGTAAACAGCCTTTTAATGATTACCCAGTTAATCAAGGTCTTCGAAACCTATGAAACGGTGGACCGGGCTGTCGCCGCTTTAAAAGAATAACAGAGAGGCCATCGGCCTCTCCTCAATTTTTTCCGCTCCTATTGCTATTTTCCTCTCTTTAGCTTTATATTTACAATTGTGTAACTCAGTAAAGGTCTGAACTTGTTGTACTATTTATCTTCATTTCCGGAAAAACAGGCCGATTTAATATATGGTAAAACCTAAAGGATGTTAAAGTGCCAAAACAATTGGAAATTTTAAAAAAACGGGTCAGCCATTTAGAAAAAGAACTTTTACATAAACAATTGATCATTGCCTCCATTCATCAAATTGGCAAGGCGCTGAGTTCTGAACTAAGAATTGACAAATTACTCCCATTAATCATGGATGAGGTCACGCGCATTATCGATGCCGAACGAAGCACTTTTTACGTGGTAGATCACGAACGAAAAGAAATCTGGTCCAAAATTGCCCAGAAAGCAGAGATCAACGAAATACGATTGAAAATCGGCGTGGGCATTGCCGGCCATGTGGCCAAAACAGGAGAGACGGTTAATATCCAGGATGCCTATTCCGACCCACGCTTTGATCCAACAACCGATCAAAAAACCGGATACCGAACGCGCAGCGTCTTATGTATGCCCATTTTCGAACCTGTGAGCAGCTCCAAAAAAAAGAAACCTAAAATCCTGGCCGTTATTCAGGCCCTGAACAAAAAAAGCGGCGTGTTTACCCGTGAAGATGAAGAGTTGATGGCCAGCCTGGGCGCCCAGTTAGCCATTACCCTGGTCAATTCCAGGCTCTACCTCTCTCTGGAAAAACGCATTCAGGAACTCAACCTGTTGTACGCCATCGAACAGGAAGCCTCCTACGCCGAAAAAGACACCAAACTGTACCAGCGCCTGATCCAGAAGCTGGTAGATACCCTAAAAGTGCAGGCCGGTTTAATCGCCTTTTTTGATGACAAAAATCGCTCCTTTGGGCCTTACTACTTTGCCAATCTGCCGGAATCGGATATCGACAAAATGGACCTGGCTCCGGACCTGGGCATTGAAGGCTATGTACTAAAAAACAAAGAAATCTACTACACCAATTGTGCCCCGCACGATCCGCTGTACTTACAAAACCAACCCAGCGGACTAACCGTTCAAATTAATCAATTGATTTGCGTTCCCCTGCTCATCAATAATCAACCTATTGGCCTCATTGAACTGTACAACAAAGTCAACAAGAACGATATTTTCCTCAAAGACGATGTTAAAATCCTCACCTCAGCCAGCCGTCAAATTTCGCGAGTAATCGAATCCCGACGCCTGCGCGAAGAGAAAATCAAAGCTGAACGTCTGGCAACTATCGGCAATATGCTCAGCACCATTGTCCACGACCTGCGTACGCCCATGAACAATATTTACGGCTTTGTCGATTTGATGCGCGATGAAGAAGACCCTGAGCTACGTAAAGAATATGGCGACATCGTTATCAAACAGATTCAAACCTTAAATAACATGGCCCATGATGTTCTGGATTTCGCCAAAGGTAAAACAAGCATTCTGCCGGTTAAATGCCCGGTCAATAAGTTGCTGGACGATTTCCGCAGGCTTTTCGAAAATGAGATCAAAAGGCAGGGCTATGAATTCGAAGTGGACTGCCAGGCCGCCAGCATGCTTTATGTCGATCCCGACAAAATCATGCGCATTTTTATGAACATCATGAAAAATGCCCTGGAAGCCATGGAAAAAGGCGGTAAATTTTCCATCAAGGCTTTTGACCGGAATGGAGAAGTCGAATTCCAGCTGTCTGACACAGGGAAAGGCATTCCGCCAGAAATTAAAGATCGTCTGTTCGAATCATTTGTGACCAGTGGGAAAAAAGAGGGAACCGGTTTAGGCCTGGCCATCGTAAAAAATCTCGTCGATCAACACAAAGGCAGAATTGAAGTAGAATCGGCGCCGGGCAAAGGCACAACATTTAAAATCTATTTCAAGAAATTGTAATCATGGCACGAGTCGCTTTACTTTATCACCCGATTTTCACCCAACACAATCCGGGCCGCGGGCATCCGGAACGTCCCGAACGCCTGCAGGCCATTCTGGAACTTCTGGAACGTAAAAATTTTTTCAGTCGAATAGAACAATTTCAACCCAAAGCCATTGAAACCGAACTGTTACATTTAATACACAACAAATCATACGTGGAATACATTCTGAGCCTCTCCGGTAAAGATCATTTTGTGCTGGACGGCGGTGACACCGTCTTGAGCGAACATTCGGTTTCCGCTGCGCTGCATGCTGCCGGAGCGGCCGACCAGGCCCTGGACCTTATTTTTCAAAAGGGATATGACAAAGTTTTTGCTGCCGTACGTCCCCCTGGCCACCATGCTGAAGCAGATCGGGCCATGGGCTTTTGTGTGTTCAACAACGTCGCCCTTGCCGCACGCCTGGCCCAGCAAAAAGACTATGCGCAAAAAGTGCTCATTGTGGATTGGGATGTACACCATGGCAATGGCACCCAACATGCATTTTACACCGATCCGAACGTTTTCTATTTCAGTATTCACCAATATCCCCTATTCCCCATGACCGGACTCAAAGAAGAAACCGGCCAGGGCCCGGGGCAGGGCTTTACCTTAAACGTACCGCTTTCTTACGGCCATGGAGATGAGGAATACGTGGAAATAATGGAACAATCTCTGCAACAGATTGAAGAACGATTCAAACCCGATTTGCTTTTGATTTCTGCTGGATTTGACGCCCATCTCCAGGATCCGATTGGCGGCATGCGCGTGACAACCGATGGATTCTACAAATTGAGTGAAATGGTCGCCCAGTTTGCCAACCGTCACTGCAATGGGCGCATCATCTCCTTTCTGGAAGGCGGCTATCATCTGAAAGCACTGGCAGAAAGCGTTTATCAACATTTGTTATGTTTACTCAAACATTAAGCGCGATTTCAATGAAACGAAGATACATTATTTTTACATTAATCTTGGTAATGGGATGTGTTCAGGAAAAATCGATGAAAAGAGATGAAAATTATTACGCCAAACTGCGCAAGCAGATGGTGGAACACCAGATCATTGCCCGGGGCGTTAAGGACGAGAGAGTCATTAAGGCTATGGAAACAGTTCCCAGACACAAATTCGTCCCCGAATCGGAAGCCGCTTACGCCTATCTGGATGAGCCCAGGCCTATCGGTCATGGACAGACCATCAGTCAGCCCTATATTGTGGCCTTTATGACCGAGCAACTGGATTTAAAACCTACCGATCGCGTTTTAGAAATCGGAACCGGCTCCGGATATCAGGCGGCCGTACTGGCCGAAATAGTAGATTCGGTGTACACCATCGAAATTGTGCCGGAACTAGCCCGCCGGGCACAGGAAAGGCTGCGCAGCCTTGGCTACGACAATGTGCTAGTAAAGCAGGGCGATGGTTACAATGGATGGCCCGAAAAAGCTCCCTTTGACGCCATCATTGTGACGGCTGCCCCGCCAAACATTCCCCCACCATTATTGGAACAATTAAAAGTGGGGGGCGTTATGGTTCTACCTGTTGGCGAATATGTACAGGAACTGGTCGTTGTGCACAAATCGCAGGAAGGCATCTCCATGCGCAATGTACTGCCCGTTCGTTTCGTACCAATGACCGGTAAGGTGCAACAAAAAAACGATTGAACACATTAAACTTCTGATGTGGTATTCAAAAATTGAGGTTAAGGTGAAAGAATTACTCAATAAATCACAGGACATTATCCGCGGACGACTCAATCTGGAAGCTCTCAGTCGTCTTTATGGCGTTCCCGTATTTAAACAGAAAAAAGAACGTATTAGCTGGGATGAATTGGAAGATATTCAAGAAGAGCTACTCACCCACGGCATTTTTTCAAATATCGAAACTTCACCCAATTATTACTATTTGAAAATTCTTAAGCCCCATGCGCCAACTCGCAAGCCCAAATACTGGTTACATCTGGCTCTCTTTTTAATGACCGTTGTAACCACTTCGATGACCGGGGCCATGTTAAAAGGCCACGATCCCTTCGCTTCCTGGGCCGATTTTTCAGCCGGTTTCAGCTACTCTTTCGCCCTGTTAGCCATTCTCTTCTCACACGAAATGGGGCATTACCTGGCTTCGCGTTATTACGGTATTGATGTAACACTGCCTTACTTTATCCCCCTGTTTTTACCCGCTTTTCATCCGGGCACATTGGGCGCGTTTATTAAAATGCGTTCGCCCATGCCCAACAAAAGAGCGCTCTTCGATGTGGGAGTGGCCGGCCCCCTGGCGGGTTTTGTAGTCAGCCTCATCTTTCTGATCCTCGGCTTTAGCCGCTTACCCGATACCCAGGGTATTTACGCCTATATTGAACAAATCCATCCGCTAAACGATCAGCACGGCATTAATCTGGTTTTGGGAAATACCCTTTTGTACGATTGGCTGGGATCGTTCTTTGGCGCCAGCCGGCTGCCCATGAACGAAATGTACCACTTTCCCTTTATTTTTGCGGCCTGGTTTGGACTGCTGGTCACCGCCATCAACTTAATGCCCATCGGGCAATTGGATGGCGGGCACATTACCTACGCCATGTTCGGCGATCGGGCGCGTTTTATTGCCCTCGGCGCCTTTGCCCTGCTGATTGTGCTCAATGTTTACCTGATCTCCAATTTTAATTCCTACATCTGGGTTTTATGGTCGGTGCTCATCCTGGTCTTCATTCGATTCCGACATCCACCTACACTGAACGATGCGCTCCCATTGGACAAAAAACGCCGTCTTTTGGGCTGGATCAGTTATTTGATTTTTATTTTATGCTTTTCACCCATGCCGTTTTATGTAAGCAATATGTAAAGGACCGGTTGCATGACGTTCATTTTTCTGTTTTTTGTGTTACTCTTTTTCATCTGGGCAATTTTACTCTACATCCGAAAATCACAATGGGACACCGTTCACCGAAATCTATTAGACCTGGAAGACCATTTTGAAGGCAAAGTGATCCGACGGGGATTCGCAGCCCGACCGTTTTTCCATGGCCGAGTGCAAGGCCACTCATTTACTCTGAATATCAGCTCCGAAAAGGTCAACAACCAGCGGTTGAACTACATCGATATTAGCTGGGATCTGCCCGTCAAAGAGGCCCTGACCATCGCCGATTTTGAATGGCTGAAACAACGGCGCGACAAAGATGCCAAAGAACTGATGCTTGTAAAATCAGAACAGGGTAAAGAATTTGCTCTCATCCATCAGGATCAGAACCGGCTTAAGCAAATCATGCAACGCCCTATAGTACAAAAGTTTATCTCTCAATTCGAAAATTTGTGCTATGTTTTCTTGGGAAAAAGCGGACTGATCTGCGAATTTAGTACAGAAAATTTGGCCCGGGCGACGGAATTCAACAATTTAAGCCAAAAACTGGATTTACTAAAACAGTTAGGAGAGGAATTTAAAAGATGAACGGGATGGATCTACCAAAAAATTTTAAGAGTGGCTATGTGGCTATTATTGGCTTGCCCAATGCCGGAAAATCCACTTTATTGAATGCTCTGCTCAACATCAAACTCTCCATCATCTCGGCCAAGCCCCAAACAACCCGACGCAAAATTCTGGGCATTTTAAATAAACAGGACTACCAGGTAGTGTTTATTGACACACCCGGCATCTTAAAACCTAAATACAAGCTGCACACGCGGATGATGGAACAGGTACATGCCGCCATGGAAGATGCCGATTTGCTCATCCTCATCGTCGATGTGACGGACAGACAGCATCCCGTTGAAATAGACCTGAAAGCCATGAACCCCAAACAAAAACCCGTGTTGCTCCTGTTAAACAAGGTAGACCTGATCCATAAACAGGATCTGTTGCCTTTGATTGATCTCTACCGAACATTTTACAACTTTGAAGAAATTATTCCCATTTCGGCCTTAAACAGAGACGGCGTGGAACAGGTGGAAAGGGCCATCATCGAACATTTACCCCACCATCCGCCATTTTACCCGCCAGATATTTTAAGCGATCAACCCGAACGCTTTTTTGTGGCCGAAATCATCCGCGAGAAAATATTTGAACGCTTCTTCCAGGAAATTCCCTATTCTACCGAGGTGGTCGTCGAAGAGTTTAAAGAACGGCCTTCGGGAAAAGATTACATTTATGCCATTATTTACGTGGAACGCGCCTCGCAGAAGGGGATTATTATCGGTAAAAAAGGCGAAGCGTTGAAAAAGATCGGCGAGGCCGCCCGCCGCGAAATTGAAGAATTTCTTGGGCGTAAAGTCTTTCTTGAATTACGAGTAAAAGTCAACGAAAACTGGCGCTACGACGAGCGCAAATTAAAACGCCTGGGGTATTAAGCGCCCCACAGCTAGACAATCTGGTATTTTTTAAGTTTGGAAATTAGTGTGCTGCGATTCATTCGCAGCATTTTTGCCGTTTGTACTTTATTGAATTTTGTCTGCTCCAGCGCCTTTATGATCAAATTTTTCTCAAAATCTTCCACCAGCCGGTTAAATCCACGCGAAAAATCGATCTTCTCGGTATCGAACTCACCCACATAGTTGCGAATGCTTTCCGGCAAATCCTTAACCGTAATGACACTCTTTTTGTTCAGCACAATGATGCGCTCGATTAAATTTTCCAGCTCCCTGATGTTGCCGGGGTAATCATATTTTTCCAGAATCTCCATAGCCTTGGGCTCAATTTCAGTTACCTGCTTGCCATAGATTTTATTGAATTTCTCAATAAAATGATAGGTCAGGTATTTGATATCTTCCCGTCTCTCGCGCAACGGTGGCACATGGATGGGAATAACATTCAAACGGTAGTACAGGTCTTGCCGGAAGGTCCCATCGTGCATGGCTCTTTTCAGGTCTTTATTGGTAGCTGCAATAATGCGCACATCCACTTTAATCGTTTCGGTGCCCCCCACTCTTTCGAATTCGCCTTCCTGCAACACGCGCAAAAGCTTTAATTGCATGTTCAGAGAAACATCGCCGATCTCATCCAAAAAGAGTGTGCCGCCATTGGCCATTTCAAAGCGCCCGATTTTGTCACGGATGGCGCCGGTAAAAGCGCCCCGCACGTGGCCAAATAATTCACTCTCCAGTAAACTTTCAGCCAGTACTCCGCAATTTACTTTTACAAAAGGTCGCTTGGCCCGCGGGCTGTTGTAATGAATGGCATTGGCAATTAATTCTTTACCAACCCCGCTCTCTCCCTGGATTAGAACCGTCGTATTTGTGGCCGCCACATCCTTCACCAGCTCAAACAATTGACGCACCTTTTCCGTTTTACCAACCATGTTGGTAAAATCATAGGTCTGTTTGAGCTTACTTAGCAGGTATTCGTTTTCTTTAATCAACGAATTGAGTTGCGTAATGCGTTCTACTTTGGACAGGATTTCATTGATACGAATCGGTTTTAAAATGTAATCTTTAGCGCCCATTTTCATGGCATCCACTGCCGTTTCGATGGTGCCATGGGCCGTAACCATGATCACCGGAATGTGCGGATAATCTTTGGTAAGAACACGCAATAATTCCATGCCGTCCATTTCCGGCATACGAATATCTGTCAAAATGATATCCGGCTCTTGCTGCTTAATTATGTTTAAGGCCTCCAATCCATTGAGGGCTGTAATAGGGCTGTATCCTTTTTTCTCGAATACTTCCCGCATTAAGTCCAGAGCATCCTGCTCATCATCCACTATGAGAATTCTGGCTTTCATTAGCCCCCCGGTTTGTTTAACGGAAATGCTAACGATAATATAAGGGTTGAATTGACTTCTTTCAAATGATGTTTGACCTGATACTCATTTAACAGATAGCGTATGATTGTACTCTCCAGGGCAAACTTCTTTTTCTCTGCCTGATCAAATTGTAAACAGGTTTTAAGCAACACCTGATCGGGCACATGCGTGGTGTCCTCAATTTCAAAATGAAGTTTTAAGTTCTGGCTTTGTTTGCCCGATTCGCTACGGATGGTTATTGTGCTTTTTGTACCGGTTAGCTTAAAAATCAGGTCGATGAGCATGGTAAATAGCAGCTCAATTTGGGCAGCCTGGCCAAATAAAGGCGGCATGGCTTCTAACTTTAGCTTAACCTCATTATTTTGCGTCAACAAAATATTTTGCAATGTCGGTTGCATTAAAAGATTTCTGAAAACATCATTAAGAAACACACGCTGTGGCACCAGATCGCGATCTAACGAGGTAAATGCCTTTAATTTACTGATGACTTCGTTTATTCGGGACAATTGCTTTTCGATTAATTCAAAGTGATGTTGCTCCGCCTCTTTAAATTTGCTATCAGCCTGAAATAATTGCAGGCGCCCCCAGATGACATTCAATGGATTTAACAGGTCATTGGCCAGAGATTCGGAAAAAGACTTGAGCAATGTTTTGGAATCGGCATGGAAGCCCTCAAAGGTTAAAGCAGAAGCCGTTCGGCCCAGTATGATGAAATGGATGTCCGTGTTTTTCACCGTTTTGATGCTAACCGGAAGTACAAACTCGTTAAAATGCTTGTCTGTAAAAGAGAGATCAATACTCACTGAGCTGTGCTCCTGATTATGCCAGCGCATGGTTAAAAATTGCCAGACTTTTTCGCCTTCCTTTAAAAAATCAAAAAATTTGAGTTCGTTCACTTCTTCGGGCTGAATCTTGAGGATTTCTCTGGCCAGGCGATTTAAAAAGAGAATGTCGCCGTTTACGTGAACAATGGCCACAAAATGCGGGCTTTCTTCAAGGGCCTTACTCAATAAATCAAAATATTCCAGGCTGGAAAGATTAGCTTCGTTGAAACTTTCGTAAAGGGTGCTAAGCAAAGCTGGTAATCGTTTTTCCAATTGATTGCGGACGATGTAATGGACACTGCGGAAACCGGCCCATTCCTCTAAATTCGCTGCATTTTGATCAATAATGATGGAAGGGATTTCCGGGAAAGAGCGCTGCAGTTCATCCATCGTCTTTTTGTTTAATGTTAATCCCTGCAAATCGATGACCAATAAATGGTAGACCTGTTCAAAAAGTGATGGAAGCATCTCATCCAGCTGGGTTAGCTTCTGAATTTGGTGATCAACAGAGCCCAGAATTCCATTCAATAAATGGATTAAACTCTGATCTTTACTGACGGTTAAAATATTAAATGTCTTGTCCGGCATTTAAACCATTCACTTTTTTTACGTAATTTATTGCATTTTTCAGGCGCGTCAAAACCTTTTTTGCGCCCAATACATAGATTAACTCGAAGATGCCCGGACTGGCTGTCTTTCCGGTTAAGGCTAAACGCAAAGGATGAATCAGTTTGCCGGCAGAAAGTCCCTTTTCCTGGGCCAGGGTTCTTAATGCCTGCTCAATTTTTTGAATATCTCTAAAAAATTCTGCCGGCTGTTTTTCAAAAAAGGCATACAGATCCTGCAAAAGAGCGATCCCGGGCCCTTTTAAAAAGAATTTTTTGGCGCCCTTTTCATCGTACGCAGCAGGATCGTTAAAATAAAGCAGCAATCCATCTGCCAGCTCCATTAGCGTAGAGGAACGGATTTTTTGCAATTTCAATAAATAGAGCAATTGTTCATCTGCCTGAAACTCCTTTAGTTGCGGCAAACGTTCCCGTAAAAAGGGTTGCACTTTTTCAAACAGTTGGTCTTCATCCAGTTGGGCCAGATATTTGGCGTTCATCCAGAGCAATTTTTGCTTATCAAAAACAGCAGCCGTTTTGTTAATACGCCCGATCTCAAAATTTTGAATCAGTTCTTCTCTGCTGAAAATTTCCTGATCGGTTCCCGGCGACCAGCCCAGTAAACACAAATAATTAAACAGGGCCTCTGGCAAAATGCCCTCTTCTTTAAATTCCTGAACCGACGTTGCACCATGCCGCTTGGAAAGCCGCTTTTTATCTGCCCCCAAAATTAACGGAACATGAGCAAATTCAGGCAAAGGCCAATTTAACGCCTGATACAACAGAATTTGTTTGTTGGTATTGGGCAGATGGTCATCGCCCCGTAAGACCAGATTGATCGCCATATCGTGGTCATCTACAACAACGGCCAACTGGTAAACCGCTGTGCCGTCCGAACGCACAATAATAAAGTCGTCTAAAGTGTCATTATTTACGCTAATGGTTCCATGGATCAAATCATTAAAACGCACCTGACCTTCCGGAACTTTAAAACGAATGGCAAAAGGCAGGTTCTGGGCCAGCTTTTGTTTTATCTCCTCCTCAGTCAAATGACGACAGGTGCCATCGTACCTCTTATTGATCTTCAGAGCTTCAAATTTACGCCGCTTTTCTTCCAATTCTTCCCGGGTACAAAAACAACGATAGGCCTTGTCCTCTGTCAAAAGTTGACGCGCAATTTGAACATGGCGCTGTTGATTTCTGCTCTGGTAATAGATGTCGCCATCCCAATCCAGACCCAGCCATTGCAAACTATTTAAAATTTGTTGCGTCGATTCCTGCGTACTTCTTGCCACATCCGTATCTTCGATGCGCAACAAAAAGCGCCCTCTGCTTTTTCTGGCTATCAACCAGTTGAAAATAGCCGTCCGCGCCCCGCCCACATGTAAATAACCGGTCGGACTGGGCGCAAAGCGAACAACGTACGACAATTCCGCTCCTCACAAAACTTAGTTCGGTATCTTTACATTTTTTTCTTAAATTATTGTAGTTTACAAAAATTCTTGATTTTTAACAAATGACGGGCGTCAATTTTGGTTTATTTGTGCACAATTTTTGTAACAATTGCAATCCAGAACCGGCAATGTCGGGCTGCACAAAAAAACAGAACACTGTGCCTTCAAAAAAGGCGGAACGAGACGCGCTAAACTCAACCCTTGTGTTCTGGATGGCACAGACGGTGTCACTGTAACGTATTACTAAACGATGAGGGAGCCTTGCAACCTTTTAAGAACCTTCAATACTACAAATTTTGTGCTTACGGGTTTTTAAAAAATTTACGCTTTTTTGACGCTTTTTTAATCCTCATTTTACGCGAAGCCGGCCTCAGCTACCTGCAAATCGGCATTCTCTACTCAATCAGGGAAATTTCCAAAAATGTTTTCGAAATCCCCTCGGGATTGGTGGCCGATACCTTTGGACGCAAAAAGGCCATGCTCTTCTCTTTTGCTTCCTACCTGTTTTCCTTTTTGATTTTTTACTTTGGTTCGGCCTTCTGGCTGTTTGCTGTGGCCATGCTCTTTTTTGGATTTGGAGAAGCGTTCCGGTCCGGCACACACAAAGCCATGATCCTGCGTTTTTTAGAACTCCATGGCTGGACCTCTCTAAAAACGCAGTTCTACGGGCGCACACGCTCCTGGAGTCAGTTAGGCTCGGCGCTCAGTTCCCTGGTAGCCATCGGCATCATCTTCTGGACGCATCAATACCGCACCCTGTTTTTGATTTCATCGCTTCCCTACATTCTGGATTTTTTTAACCTGGCCAGTTACCCTAAAAATCTGGATCATATTTCTGTGCAAGCAAACCACGGCTTTGCGCAAAAACTTAAAATCAATCTAAAGACCTATTTTAAGCAATTCAGACAGACCAGCCACGTCAAGGCCTTTTTAAGCGCTGCCTCGTTCGGTGGTTTTTTTAAAACGCTTAAGGATTATTTTCAGCCCCTGTTACAGATGCTGGCTGTACAAATGCCCCTGTTCTTAACGCTCAGTTCCAAACAACGTACTTCCGTGCTGGTAGGACTAAGCTATTTCTTTTTGTACCTGTTAACTTCTTACAGCGCCCGAAAGGCTTTTAAGCTGGAAGCCCGCTTTAAAAATCTGGCTCTGGCCATTGACGCAGCCTATTTAATCGGCGTACTGGCTGTGGTACTTTCCGGAATCTTTCTCTCTTTGAAGATGACCATACTGGCCGCTCTACTCTACGTGGCCCTGTATTTAATTCAAAATGTGCGGCGTCCGCTCATTGTTAGCTACCTGAGTGAAATCTTACCCTCCAATATCATGGCTTCCGGTCTGAGCACCGCCACCCAATTGGAGACCTTGCTGGTCATTGTAGCCAGCCCGCTTTTAGGGGCCCTGGTGGATTCGTTTGGACTGGGAGTCGGCATTTTGTCGCTGGCTCTGATTTTTCTGCTGCTCTTTTTCTTTGTGCGATTAAGTCGAAACCGGTTCATCAAAAATATTTAGCTGATCCTGGATTAAACTCAGTATCTGTTTGGCATTTTTAATGGCCTGGCCACGGGGATGATTATTAAAAAAGATATAGGTTCGGTAGGTCTTTTGTAACAGTTGTGAAATATTCGCCATCCATTCCTGAAGTTCTTCCTGGCTGTAAAGGTAATCATATCGGGCCGAGCCCTCGCCACTCCACCAGTCTTTGGCATTTCTACCATGAAAACGGACATACCCCAGGCGTGTGGTTGCTACTGCCTGGGGAGGCAACAGGCCGGGCAACCGGGGTTCGTCAACATTCACATAGCTAATCTGATGTTCTTTAAGAAACTGGTACATGGGGGGCTTAACCCAGCTGATGTGTCTGAACTCAACAAACAGGGGATAATCTTTTAGCAGTTGACGAGTCTGTAGCAAATACTTTCGATTGGCCTCATTGTTTTTAAATGAGTAGGGAAACTGGGCCAGAAATCCATGAAACTTGCCACTTTCAATCATGGGCTTCAGAGCTTCCAGTAATTGTTGAATGGCCGCTTCATTCTCCTGCCGGCGGTGCGTCGTTTCCTGATTTGTCTTTACAATAAAACAGAAATTGTCCGGCGTTTTTTCCACCATTCGTTTAACGACAAACGAATTAGGGATGGCGTAATAGGTGCTGTTGAGCTCCACCGCATTAAAAAATTGCGCATAAAATTCTAAAAAGCTACTTTTAGCTAAATGAATTGGATAAAAATGATTACGCCAGTCTTCGTAGCTGTAACCAGAAGTTCCAATTTTGACTTCGATTCTGATTTCTGGTGAATCCATGGCACCTCTGTGTGTTAGAGAACAAAATAATTAAAAAGACAAACAAAATCAAAAGGATTGGCCATGCGACACTTCTTAATCATCGGTTGTACCTCGGGCATTGGCAAGGCGCTCACTTTACAGTTATTGCAACTGGGCCATTTTGTCCTGGGCGCCGGCAGAAACCAGACCATTTTACAGGATTTTCAACAGCGCTACCCCAAACAATTTTCGGGCTTTGTGCTGGACTTACGAAATCCGGACACCGTTGCGCCCACGCTAAGCAAGGCTGCTCAAACCATAAACGGCATTGACGTGGTTGTTCTCCTGTCCAGCATCACCGGAAGAAATCCGGCATTGGAGTGGCCCGTTGAGCAAGAAGTCATTTTAACCAATGTTTTGGGCTGGTCCGCAGCTGCCCTCTGGGCGGCCCGCTATTTCGAAGAACGGGGTACGGGACATCTGGTAGGCATTACTTCCCTGGCCAAATATCTTTCCAGCGTTAATCCTGCTTACATCGCCAGTAAAGCCTTTGAGGGCAAATATCTGGACGGACTGCGGTTAAGGCTGGAAGCCCAGGGCATTTTTGTAACCGAAATCATGCCTGGCTTTGTGCAAACGCCCATGATCGCCGATCAAAAACGTAAGTTTTTGGTCATTTCACCCGACAAAGCGGCTTTCTGCATTTTGAAGGCCATCGCCAAAAAGAAACGTCGGGCTGTTATTTCCCGGCGCTGGAAACTCTTTCGTCTTTTTGCCCCTCATCTGAGCGCTGGGTTACAGTTGAAATTATTTAATCAACAAGATCAGTAACAGCGACTTTTTAACCTTCGTATGCGAACAGGCCTCAAATGCAAAAAGGCAAAAGAATGGAAAATAGGCGACCTCGGGCCAGGATTCGGGTCAGGAGTTAATGTCTTCAGGCCTTTAAGTTCCTCTGGTAGCCATGCCTAACTAAGTACCCCATTCTTATTGAAACCTTACCGGGAAGCGGCACAAACCCGGTCACGCCCTTGCTCTTTAGCCTGATACAAAGCCTGATCGGCCATGCGGATCAATTCCACCGCATCCTCGCTATCTTCCGGGCAGGAAGCGACCCCTAAGCTGATGGTCAATGAACAGGGCACGGCATGAACTTTGTCGCGAAACTGGGAATCCCTGACCAGCTTCCTCAACTTTTCTGCAAAAGTCAAGGCCTTTTTCTTCTTGATGCCAGGCAGGATGATGACAAATTCTTCCCCCCCATAACGCGCCACTGTATCGGTTGCACGCGTATTGGAAATCAGTAAGCGGCTGATGACTCTTAACACCTCATCGCCTTCCAGATGCCCATGCAAATCGTTGTACTCTTTAAAAAAATCGATATCCAGCATGATCAGACTAAAAGGAGAGTTGTAACGTTTGGTTCGCGCAATCTCTTTGCGGAGTTCACGAATGAAATAGCGGTAATTGAAAACATTGGTCAAGCCATCCCGAATGGCCTCTTCCGATTTTATTTTGTACAGGTTCTTAAGCTGTTCAAAAAGCACCATGTTTTCATAAATAACGGCCACCGATTGCAGAAACGACCGTAAAATGCGAATTTCATACGTGACGAATTTTTTTTGAGAAAAACACTTATCAACGTAAATGATGAATTTTTCTTCCATGTGAAATACACGATCCAGTTCCTCGGCTTCCCCCTCCATTAAAAACGACTCGGCAATGTACTTAGGGCTAAACTCTTTCAAATACCCCAGCACAAAACTCAAACTTTTAATTTTTTTTCGGATCTTATTCAGAGAGGGATCCTCAAATTGCTGCGGGTCTTTCACCCAGATTAGTCCATTTTCTTTTTTAAACAAGGAAAACAACTCACGATCAACATGCAATTGCATTTGCTGAACATCCATGTCAAATTTGCCATGGGAAGAAAAGTGTTTAATGACCTGAGCCTTGTCGTCATATTTAAAGAGCACACAGCGATCGATGTTAAAACCTTCCGCCATTTTCTCAGGCAAAATTTGAAGCATCTTGTGCGGATCGTTCATGGTGCGGAACTCATTGGCCAGGGTATTCAGGTAAAACAAAAGGTCATTGTAACGGGCCAGCTCCTCGCGGGAGGCGATTAGATCTTCATTGAGTTTGGACAGGTTTTTGTTCAGATGTTCCAGTTCCGAAACTTTCCGTTTCAGGCGCTCAACCAGTTCAATATTGTACCGCTGTAGTAATTCACGTTCAAATTCAGGGGGAACCGATTCGCGCTTGCCGGCCAAAAATTCTTCAATCTTAAAGACAAACTCGTTGATGTTAATCGGTTTGCTAATGTAGCCATCGCATCCAGCCGTAAGCACATATTCACGTACATTTTCCTGCGTGGCTGCCGTCAGGGCAATGATGGGTATGGATTTTAATTCCGGCAGGCTCTTCAAATGGGTGGTAACCTCAGAACCCTGCATGTCCGGCAACATCAGATCCACTAAAATCAAATCTGGCCTGTGCTGTTTGGCCAGGCGAATTCCTTCCAAACCACGGTTGGCTTCAATATAGGTGTAGCCCTGGTAACGCAAAATGTCACCCATCAAAGCCCGCGCATCCGCATCATCCTCGATATAGAGAATCTTTATTTTCTTTTTGTTCATATCCTATGATTAGTCATATTTGCACAGCACCAGGGTCATGTCGTCGTCATGTGCTTCTCTACCACAAAAAGCCTGCACCGTCTGAATGATTTTCTGCCTTAACTCATAAGCCGTCAAATGACGATACTGTTTTAATACCCCTATTAAGCGCTCTTCCCCAAACTCTTCCTCCTGCTCATTCATTGCTTCTGTAATACCATCCGTGTACATTAAAATAATATCCCCAGGATTAAATTCAAATTCTTTTTGCTTAAATTGAATGTTGGGCTGAAAACCAAGTACAATGCCCCCGTCTTTTAATCTTTCAATCTGACCGTTTGCTCTGAATAAAATAGGAGGATTGTGCCCGGCATTGGTAAAAATGATGCGTCTTTTCTGTATTGAAATCAAGGCATAAAAGAAGGACACGTAGTTGCCTTCCAGGCTGCTTTCGTAAAGCAAATTGTTCAGACGATAGACGACATCGCAGGTCGTCATAAAGAACTGACGCTGGCTTCTCAAGCCGGCCAGAGCCAGCGCCATGGTAATGGCTGCCGGGGCTCCTTTGCCTGAAACATCGCCAATGGCCAGCCCCACAGTATGTTCATCGTATTTAATCACATCGTACAAATCTCCACTGACAATCTTACTGGGTATGTTCACCGCTGTAATCGACAGGCTCTCAATTCGTGGGAAACGTTGAACCAGCAAAGCTTTTTGGATGTGGCCGGCATTGATTAATTCATGCTCCAGCGCCTGTTTTTCCAGCATGATTTTGAACTGGTTTGCATTATGGATGGCAATGGCTGCCATCTGACTGAACAATTGCAACAGTTCTACAAGCTGTTGATTAAAAAACGAAAGCCGGTTGCTCTCCAGACAAATTACACCCAAGATTTTGTTGTCAAAAATTAGGGGAATGGAACATTGAGAGCGGGTTGCTTCCCGTAAACAGTAGTAATGATCCGATTTTCGCACATCGTCTATTACATCCAGGGTTTTGTTCTGAACCACCCAGCCAATGGAGCCTTCGCCAACTTTTAAATGCAAATCTTCTATTACCGCCGGGTCATAGCCGTCGTAACTGATATTTTTCAACTCTCCGGATTGTGCATCAAACAGGAAGATGGCGGCCGCATCGTAATGGGCGACTTTGCGCAGCGTTTGCAAAATGAAATCCAGTATTTGCTTCATGTCGAAGGAAGAGAGGATCTTTTGACCGACCTCCAATAGCTTGTGCACCTGATAGTTCCGATTTTGCAAATCGACGATCAACGCGGTGTTCTCCAAAATCAGGCCGGCCTTGCGTTGAATTTTTTCAAAAATCTTCCAGGCTTCTGCTTCCTGAAAAAAAGCAATACGCCGCGCGTCGATCAACAAAAAGGCAAAAATTTTATTGTGCCCCTGAAAGGGAAGCAAATGGAGCAGTCCATTCTTCTTTGCTTGCTGAATGTACTCGGCAGGCAACCCGGTTTTCGTAAGATTGGCAATAAATAAAGACTGCAATGGCACGTCGTTTAAATATTCCTGCTTTAAATCAAAAGCCAGAATTTCCTTGTCAAAAACATTGTGGTAATGGGCCGGATAATATTTATCATCAACCAGAATATAAAAAATAAAAGCCTGCTCCAAAAAAAGATCGTCAAAGGCTTTAAATAGTTGTTCCGTAACTTCTTCAAAGTGCGTGGCCTTGTTCAACTCTGAATTTAATTTTTCTAACAGGCGCTGAGCGCGGGTGGTGAGCAGGTAGGTTCGCCTTAAAAATACCTTTTTGAGCAATCGGATTAAATGGGGCTGGGCCATCAAGAGCAGTAAAATAGTGACCGTAAAAGTCACTATGGTAGAATGGGTAAAACGGTTTAAAAGCACATCAAAAAAGAGGAATAATAATAAGGCAAAGCCATAGATCAGAATGGTTTCAAAAACTTTTTTAATTTTCAAGACGCCCTCACTATTTTGGCCGAATTTAGACAAAAACGCTTTACAATTCAATTAAGATTTTGTTTGAAATGCACAAACTTCTTTCCGGTTCCATTCTTAAATTAAGCTCTCCAGAACTTTTTTCGGGCCCATTCACTCAAAAAAAACAGGCTAATGTCCTCCCCCTCGCTCGCTTTACGCCAGAAATTGAGGGCTCGCAACGGCCTGTCATTTCGAATTCCGCTTGCCAATCTAAAGGAATCGACTTCTGACAACTGTGTAGCCTGCTTTTGGCAGTGACTTGCGAAAGAAAGCCCATGGCCCTTCAGCCATTTTGGGTTACATGGCCTGGTAAACGATTTCACCCTTTTTAATGGTCAGTGCGGTGTGGTTGATTCCGTAGTGGTAGGGCAGGTAATTGAGGTTGGGGATGTCCAGGGCCACCAGATCGGCTTGTTTGCCGGGAGCAACCGTACCGACCTGATGTTCAAGGTCTAAAGAACGCGCCGGCACAAGAGTACTGGCCCATAGCAGTTCGCCAGGCAGCATCTTCAGTTTCAGGGCGGCAATGGTCCAGATGAGTTGTAAATTTTGCGTGGTCGAACTGCCCGGATTAAAATCGGTGGAAATGGCCACCTGACAACCTGCTTCGATCATTCTTCTGGCCCGGGCATATTGATCTTTGCCTAAAAAGAAGGTTGTTCCCGGCAGCAATACGGGAATCACCTTTTTCCGGGCCATGGCTTCAATCCCCTGATCAGAAGCCATAACCAGGTGGTCAGCCGTAACCGCGCCCAATTCGGCGGCCAGTTCCGCGCCTCCAAAGGCAGCTAACTCGTCGGCATGAATGCGTGCTTTTAAACCGTAATCCATGGCTGCGGTCAATATTTGGCGGCTCTCTTCCACTGTAAAAACGCCCTTTTCACAGAACACATCACAATAGCGGGCCAGCCTGCGTTCAGCCACTAAAGGGATCATCTCTTTACAAACCAGCTCAACATAGGCCTGCCGATTGTCCTGGTATTCGTCCGGGATTTCATGCGCTCCCAGGAAGGTGGGAATCAAATCCAGCGGCTGTTCCTCATTCAATTCGTTAATGATTTCCAGCGCCTTAATTTCATCAGCCGTAGAAAGGCCGTAACCGCTTTTGGCCTCGATGGTCGTTACGCCAAATTCCAGAAATTTAGCAATGCGTTTTCGCGTAACGTCTTTAATTTCCTCTTTGGAAGCCTGGCGAAATTTCCGCACACTATTGCGAATACCCCCTCCGGCAGCGGCAATCTCTTCGTAACTCTTGCCCTGAATGCGCATGATGAATTCATCTTCCCGCGTTTTCCAGAACACAGGATGGGTGTGCGGATCAATGAAACCGGGCAACAGGCATTTTCCGGAAAGGTCCACAACCCGATCAGCAGAAGGCAACGCCTCACCGTTCTGTACCATTTGTGCAATGCGCTCTCCATCGATCAACAGGTGCACATTCTCATAATCCAAAATTTCTCCAAACGAGCCGTTTAGATCCGGCGTGTAAATATGAGCGATGTTTTTGAGTAAAATACGCATGCTTCCCCTTTAAAAGCTATTTAAAAAGTTTGCGGAATTCATCCCGCATTTTGCGAAAGGTTTCTTCCAGACTTTCAGAAACCACCTTGGTATCGGCAATGACTGGCATAAAATTGGTGTCGCCATCCCAGCGCGGGACAATGTGGTAGTGCAGGTGATCATCAATTCCGGCGCCGGCCGTGCGTCCCAGATTCATGCCAATGTTCAGGGCATGGGGTTGCATCACATTGTTCAGCACACGAATCGTTTTCTGGATGGTCTTCTGCATGTCTAATAAAACCTCTTCTGGCAGGGCAAGATAGTCGCCCGTGTGCTGGTACGGCACGACCATTACATGGCCATTATTGTAAGGGAACTTGTTCAAAATAACAAAGCAATGTTCAGAGCGGTAGGGAATCAAAAATTTTTCATCGTCCTTTGCTTTCGGGAAATCGCAAAAAATACATCCGTTGTTTTTGTCAATTTCATTTAAGATGTATTTCATGCGCCAGGGAGCCCACAACTGTTTCATGGTCTTTCCTCTTTTTTCACATAACAAAGCCCAACACCAGAAAGGCATTGGGCTTGTGTAACGTGGTTAATTCATTTGCAACGCCACAAATTGATTAATTTTCTTCCTGCTCTTTTTTCGATTCTTCGATGATCTTTTGTGCGATATCGGGCGGCACCTCTTCGTAATGAGAAAAAGAGCGCTTGTGAATGCCGCGACCCTGGGTTAACGAGCGGAGGGTTGTGGAATAGCGGTAGAGTTCGGCCAGAGGCACCTGCGCTTTAATTACCTGAAAGCGACCATCGCGATCCATGCCCATGATCCGTCCGCGGCGGCTGGAGATATCGCCCATCACATCGCCCATATATTCATCCGGCACGCGCACCTCGATGTTGTAAATCGGTTCGAGCAACACAGGGTTAGCTTCCATAAAGGCTTTTTTAAAGGCCATGGAAGCGGCCACCTTAAAAGCCATTTCAGATGAATCCACGCTGTGGTAGCTTCCGTCGTAAACCGCAACCCGAACATCGACCACGGGATAGCCGGCCAGCACGCCCTTTTCCATGGTTTCTACCACGCCCTTTTCCACGGCTGGAATAAATTTACCGGGGATAACGCCCCCTACGATCTCATCCAGAAACTCAAACTTGGCGCCGCGTTCCATGGGTTCCAGGCGTAAATGACAATCGCCATATTGCCCTCGACCGCCGGTCTGTTTTTTGAATTTGCCCTGGGCCGTTGCTGTTTTTCGGATCGTTTCACGATAGGGAATCTTAGGTTCCTCTTCTTCCACTTCTACATGAAATTTTTGATGCAGACGTTTTAGAATGATCTGCAAGTGCAATTCGCCCTGTCCGGAAACAATGGTCTGACGTAACTCGGGATCCTGATAATATAGGAAAGTCGGGTCTTCTTCATGCAGCAGATGCAGCCCATTGCTGATCTTTTCTTCGTCGCCTTTTGCTTTGGGCTTAATGGCTGTACGGATCACCGGTTCCGGAAATTCAATCTTGGGGAATTTGATGTTCTGGCCCTTGGCGCAGAGGGTATCGCCCGTGTGCGTATTTTTCAATTTGACCACAGCGCCGATATCGCCGGCCACCAGTTCTTCAACGCTCTTTTTATTTTTGCCGTTGAGCACAAACATCTGGCCGATGCGTTCGGTATGGCCGTCCCGTGTATTGATCACGTCATCGCCAGTTTTAAGTTTGCCGGAAAAGATTTTAAAGAAGGACAATTCCCCCATGTGTTGTTCGGAAATCGTCTTAAAAACAAGGGCAGCAAAGGGGCCGCTGGCATCAACTTTCAAAGTTCCGTCTTCGGTTTTCACCTCACCGCGTTCATTGGGCGCAGGGCAAAAATTTACAACGATGTCTAACAGCCGTTTGACGCCTACATTGCTGGTGGCTGAGGTACAAAAAATGGGGAAAATAGCATCGGCAGCCACGGCTTTTTTGAGCCCAACTTTAAATTCATCTTCACTCAGCTCCCCGGCTTCAAAATATTTTTCCATTAAAGTGTCGTCGCTTTCAGCTACCGCCTCCACCAACTTGAGGTGCAGCTCATCCGCCTTTTCTTTTAAATCTGCCGGAATGTCTTCCTCCGTATAATTACCGCTTCCGTCCTTGGCGAATTTCAAAACCTTCATGCGGAACAGATCAACGACGCTGTCAAAATTGGGCCCGGTCTCTACAGGGAACTGAGCCAGAACGACCTGATGACCAAAGCTCTCTACCAGGCCCTGAACCACATTATCAAAATCGATGTTCTCGCGATCCAATTTGTTGAGTACAATGAAGCGCGGCACCCCCTGTTTGGCAGCTTCGGCCCAAACCATCTCCGTCCCTACCTCGACTCCGGACGAAGCCGAAACCACAATAAACATGGTGTCCACAACACGCATAGTGCTAACCACTTCGCCAAAAAAATCTGAATAGCCCGGGGTATCGATCAGGTTAATTTTATGATCCTTCCAGAGACCATGCCCCAGTGAAGAGCTAATCGAAATCTGGCGTTCAATTTCATCGGGATTGTAATCGGAAACGGTACTTCCTTGCTCAACAGAACCAATACGATTGATCTCTTTTAAATTATAAAGCAGCGCTTCGAACAACATGGTTTTACCACTACTACCATGTCCTCCTAAACCAATGTTGCGAATCTGTTCCGTTTGAAATAGTTTCACTTCTGCCTCCTTTTTAAAAGGTCTTAATTGCTGTTGGATTTACAAGTCGTTAAAAATACTAAATTCCAATTGCTAATTCAAGCAAAATTTAAGTTTTATGGATAAGTTGGTAGGCAGGTAATTACCTCTCCAAAGTTTTTCACTCCGTAGAGGCAACATCAAGAATGGCTTATGTTAAAACGTTGACTTAAAATACTTCCCTTAAAAGATCTATTCCCGCCACAGCGGGATGCGAAAATTTTTAGGCTGTGTGAAGAAGTAAAACTGTTGAATTGTTGATTTGTTGAATTGTTTGATGTCCCGTCCCAAAGAATCGCAATTTCCGCTGCGCTCCAACAGGCTAAAGCGGCCGGACAATTAAGAAAATTTCCCACACAAGTCTTCCACCTCTCCCAGATTTTTATTCTGGTTGAGGGGGACCGAGGGGGTGAGGGCTA